>CAYVGM010000117.1:0-5610 GCA_964451125.1 uncultured Chitinophagales bacterium | reverse complement strand
GCCGATGAGTCTGCGAAAGGTTCATCTGTATAATCAAGCAATTCATTCAGGCTTTGCAGTAAATCATCATTCTTTAATTTAAAAACCGTATGATTGGTTTTCAGATGTTTGGCTACTAAATCGGCATAAGGCGTCTCATCAAAGAACTGGTTGCCTTCAAATCCAATGGAGAAAGTATTGAGATGCGGTGTATGTCTTGCTGCCATAGCACAGACCACAGATGAGTCAATACCTCCGCTAAGAAAAGCTCCCAAGGGCACATCTGCCATCAGACGAAGTCTGACGGCATCATCCATCAACTCCACTAATTTTTTTTGCTGCGCCTCATAACTGAGTGGCTGTGCTTCCGCTTCCAGTGCATGATAAGGAATGGAGTACCATTTTTCAATATGAGTAATATTGTTTTTTACTTCGATAAAATGACCGGGTTCTAAGCGAAAGATATTTTTAAAAACAGATGCTTTTCCCGGAATATAATTCATCTGGAAATAAAGACTCACAGCACTCCAGTCGATTGCTTTTGCAACAGGAAATGACAAGATTGCTTTTAATTCAGAACCAAAAAAAAGAAAGTCATCATTCTTGTAAAAGTATAATGGTTTAATACCGTATCTGTCGCAGGCTATAAATAAACTATCCTCTTGTTTGTCATAAATGGCAAATGCAAAAAATCCATTCAATTTGTGTAAAGCCTCTTTTCCCCATTTTATATACGCATATAATAAAACTTCGGTATCAGAATGCGATTTAAAAATAACACCTGAATTTTCAAGCTCTTTGCGCAGTGATAAAAAATTAAAAATTTCGCCGTTGAAGATAATGGCATATCTGCCACTGCTGTCGTATATGGGCTGATTAGCCACAACTGATGTATCTATAATGCTCAGGCGAGCATGTACCAGTGCCGCTTTTTGTATGACTACAAAATTTTGGTTATCCGGTCCGCGTTTATTCATGGAAACAGCTGCATCTTGCAACCATTTATCGGCTATGGATTTTTGATGAAATGAATACGCACCTGCAATTCCGCACATAGCCACAAATTCCGCAAAAAAAATCAAAAATCAAAATACCGAGAATTACGAAACAAAAATCAAATTGACAATTTGAATACATAATATGGATGGCTATAGCTTATAAACAAACTAAGTTTCTTTTACCCCGTTTGCGTACTTTTTAATTGCTATCCAGTTGCCTAATACAAATAACAGCAATACTAAAATAAAAATGCTTGTTTTGTCCTGTAATAGCCGGAATTGATTCACATACATCGGCAAGCCAGACAAAACTAAAGCGACGCCAAGAGCTAAGCCGGAGGCTGTTGCCGGCATGGTGCGGAGTAAACTTTGCATCAATACTAAAGTAATGGGTATGCCACTTTGCAAACAGGCAATACCGATATAAAATAGTGGCTGATAAGCCTTGCCTGCAGTAAGTAATATCGCAGAAAGAAATGTGGTGATATATACAAATTTCTTCCAGCTTACTTTATCGCAAAGATAGCCACCGAACAACTTCCCCATGAAGGCGGCAATTGCAATAGCTATTAATTTTTCAGTTTCATTATGCGTTAGCAATTGCATCATATTCCACATTAAAGAACGCAAGCTTATTGCCAGCAATAGCAAGAGCATGACGTAATCATGGGTTTCAAAGGAGATAGAAAAACGCTGTTGTTTAATCTCATTTTTATAACCGATATTCAGCGTTGAAACCAGATAAAAGATACCGGTTAGAAGTGGAATCAATGCATAAAAATATGCGCTGGGATGAATGCCGAGAATGCCTCCGGCAATTAAACCAATCACGCCGGGCGATGTAAAAATACCGACCATTGAATTGCTTTCGTTGTCGTCAAAGAAACAGGCTGCTCCTCCGCAAACATGTATAAGCGCAGAAGCTAAACCGGAAATCAGGATGGCAATTGTCAGATTAGAATTAAATACACCTATTGCGCATATCATTAACAATACAGACAATAAAGTAGCTTTTTTCAGTTGACGAGTTTTATCAACCACTAAGCCTGTAAATAATTGCCCGCCAAATGCGATTATACCGTACATCAAGAAAACAAAGGTATTCTTTTCTATGCTTGCCCCCGAAGCAGTATGAGCCGATAATAAATAGCCGGCAATAAAATCATTTATACCATGTGCAAGTCCGAATACTATGGGTGTTTTGTATTTCAATTGCTAAATATATTTTTCCAGTAACGATTTTAATGAATCCTTGTCAGGCATATATAGCTGATACTCTTTCGGATAAATCTGATTATTGTTTTTCGGAAGGCTGTATTCTATTACGAAATCATTTTTCTCTTTACATAAAATCACACCGATAGTCGGCTGTTCATATGCTGTCTTAATCTCTCTGTCAAAATAATTGACATACATTTGCATCTGTCCAATATCCTGATGTTTTAATTTTCCTATTTTCAAATCAATCAAAACGTGACACCTGAGTAATCGATTATAGAAAACCAAATCAATCTTAAAATGCTCGCTACCTGCTGATATTCGCATCTGCCGTGCAACAAATGAAAACCCTTTGCCTAACTCCAAAAGGAATTTCTCTATGTTGTTAATAATCGCGGATTCCAATTCGGATTCAGAATAAGCGACATGCTCATCTATACCCAAAAACTCCAGCACGTAGGGATCTTTAATTACATCATCTGCTTTGTCAATCTGCTGTCCTTTGTATTTTAGGTTTTTTATCAAAGACTTATCTTTATTAATAAGCAACCGTTCAAATAAACTTGATTGGATTTGCCTTTCTAATTCTCTTACGCTCCAATTATTTTCAACGCATTCAATCAAATAAAAATTTCTTTCTGTCTTATTTTTAATACTTAACAAGCGCACCAACTGTGTCCAGTTACATTTAGTCAATGCAATTTCCGCTGGTTTAAATTCAAAAGATTTTGCAATCGATGATTGCAGATTTTGTTCTAAAGATTGTGCAATCAATGATTGCCAATTTGGAAAAGTAAGATAAAACTGACGGAACAATTGTAAATTTCTATATGAAAATCCTTTGCCGAAATGATTACTCAAATCAGATGATAAATTTTTGAACAGCTCTTTCCCATATTCAGCTCTCACTTTGCCTTCTTGTTCGTATTCTACAATATATCTGCCGATGTGCCAATAGGTATGAATAATCTTATGATTGATAACAATAAGCGTTTGCTGTCTGTTTTGTTTCAGCAATTCAGTAATCTGAACAATGAGCTTATTATATCTTTTAGATTTTATCAAGTGAAAGATTTAGTAATGCAAATTATTAAAATTTTTATTTAAAAGGATTTATCCCATTCAAATAAACCCCAATTGCTGTAGAAACTGTATTTTGAACAAACGAAATCAAAAGGGCTTTAGTCGGCTGTTGGTTTAGAAATAAATAAATGACAAATGCTTCGATCAAGGTTACCCCACTTTCTAATAGAAGTAGTGGGATTGAAGTAGTAAAATAGAGCAGATTTAAAATTGGCCACGTCAGCATGTTCGCAAAAAATAAAATTAAAATAGTATAAGTTATCCGCTCTCTTACAAAGATAAAATAAATCGGAATCTCAATAAGCAGAGTATAAAAGAAGTAGTCAAACATTCGATATCGTCAGCCGTTTTTGTCTGAATAGAAACAGAAGAGTAAGCACAAGCATACTGACAAATGACAGTACAATCAGCAAAGTATTTCCTCCATTACCTTTATCTGTTAAAAAAGAAATATACGTGCCGATTTTTTTTTGTTTTTTTGATTTGGATGCTGTGTTGTTAACCTTTTTCACTTCAATTTCGTCATAGCCTATTTTATTGTTTTCTATGTTGAGCTGTATAGTCTTCTGCATATAATAATCTATGCTGTAATCATAAGATCTTTCGCCATAAAGCATTATTGTATCAGCAATTGCTTTATTACTTTTATTCTGAAAGAAGACACGACAGGAAAATTGTTGGCGAGAGGTACGGGTAGATTTCTTGGAATTTAGAATGTAGGTTTTATTTTCTGCCAGTTTGCTTTTTTTGTTGTCATTAAACAGAATATAAAAATCAACATCGGGATACTGATTAATATGGGTGAATTTCAAGGCTGTAGTAATCTCATACATGGGTGGAGGCATATTGCTCTTTGCAATGCCAAAGAAACCCAACAGCAATAGCAACAAGAAACTCTTTTTCATTTTTTACTTCTGTTTTTTAAATACTTATACAATAGCAGAACGGAAAAGAAGACCAATGCAGCTATTATCATCACGAAAGCAACAAAGCCAGCTACTAATACCGGTCCCCCGGCATCTAAGAGAATCGAGTTATTCATGGTTTTCTGATTTATCTGATTTAGTACCAAATCCTGCCAACTTCCAAAACACAAATACCAATAACACTACTCCTAGGAGCGACATTAGCATTAATACATTAAGCATGCTCATTATTCCTGATTTTTTTTGCGTTTATAAAATAAATAGACAAATACCGTAAATGCCACACTGGTTAAAATAACTAAGGTAGATGTAATGTTTCGCCATTTCCAGTTATCTTCTCTGATTTCTTCTTCAGATAAAATCTCAGCCGTCCGGGCTTGTTTTTTATCTTCAGTATCCAGTTGTAATTTTTGTAAATGATTATCCAGCACACTCAGTTTAAACGTGGGGTTGTATGTATATTCACCGCCTGAAAAAAACAATGAGTCAGTCGGTTTCTTAGTTTGCTTATTTACAGCCCAGATAAAAACCATTGCCGGAGCACCATATCCCCCAGGTACAAAAATGCTCGAAGAGTCATTAAGCAATCTTGCTGAGTCATCATATTCCATTCTTGCATAAAACAAATAATCCGGATTTTCTGTTATCCCCTTCACCCGGATGTCAAAAGATGGTCGTGCTTTATTCCCTGGCATATCAGCATACAACTGCAAGATAAGCAATAAGCATATTGCTGTGTAAATGGTTTTCATAAATTAAAAATAAGCAATAAATGTTTGATTTGCCAAGAAAATTATCTCAAGAAATTTGTATTAGAACAACACCGTACCGTTCATTGCCTTTGGAATAGGAATATCCATAATCTTCAAGACGGTAGGCGCAATGTCTGACAGTTTACCGGGCTGTAGCACCGGATGCAGCTGTTTATCAATTAAAAACAAGGGTACAACATTTTTCGTGTGTGCTGTATTGGGTGTACCATCGTAGTTCACCATATAATCAGAGTTTCCGTGGTCGGCTGTGAGCAAAACAGCATAATCTTTTTCCAATGCTTTTGTTACTACATCCCGAACGCATGAGTCAACAGTTTCAACCGCTTTTATAGCAGCAGCAAACACGCCGGTATGCCCAACCATATCACTGTTGGCAAAATTCAAGCAAATAAAATCCGGTTCTTTTTCGTCTATATACTTAATTACGGCATCCCGCACTTCATAAGCACTCATCTCCGGTTGCAAGTCATACGTTGCTACTTTTGGCGAAGGTATCATTATTCGCTCTTCTCCTTCAAAAACATCCTCTCTGCCTCCGCTGAAAAAGAAGGTTACATGCGGATATTTTTCTGTTTCGGCAATGCGCAATTGCGTGCGATTATTTTTTGATAAAATCTCACCCAAAGAATCCAC
>CAYVGM010000116.1:691-8254 GCA_964451125.1 uncultured Chitinophagales bacterium | reverse complement strand
TTCGAGCAAATTATTGACGGCATGGTGTATGAGTTGTATTTCCCGGAGTTAATTAAAAAGCACAAAAGGGAAATCATACAGCATCTTGGAGACTTGCCGGAGTTTACCGACAAGATGAGCCTGCCTGCCGGCAAGGCAGGTGATGAGCAGAAAATGAACATCTGCAAAACGGTTTTCAACCGCTTGAATGACCGGGAGCATCCGGTGAGGGTGAATTTATTTTACATGAGCTCTATTCCTGAAATCAGAATCATTGAAGGAAAAACGGAAAACAATTAAAATGGAAAAGTCTTGAGCTATCACTTACAACCAAATGAAAGCAGTCCTTGAACCTCTAACGAAACTTGCCCCTGCTTTAGTTAAAGAAATCAAAATACACAGGGGAGTTGTAATGAATCCATTCAGCCACTACGACCTTGAAAAACCTGAATTTGAGAAGGAGCTTAAGGACACGATAGCATCTGTAGAGAAACTGAAAGCAGAAATCGGAAACATTAAGAAAGAAAAATCTATTGATAAATTGGAGAAGGAAGTTGCAAAACTGAACGGTGAAGTGGCTGCAAAAGAAAAAAGCATTGAAGATTTGCTGAACAAACTGAAAGCGAAATGAGCTTCATGACCGTTCACACAGCCCATAGACACGCAAATCAGAGCGACAATAGTGTACAGCTCTGCTTAGATTAAATTTCTTTAAACCACACACCACTTACTTACATTTGTTGAAAAAACCAATTGTTATCATCTGATTCGGGGATGTATTTTTACCCCAAATGGCTAAGCGGCAAATTATTGATTTGTATTTTGACTTTTCGGTGTGGGGTATCAACTCCGCTATGGAAGACTACCGCATTTGCTGGCACCTTAATGAATTGCTGCACTGGAAAATGAAACGCATCGCTGATATCGAATTCAACAATACCAAGCAAAAATCATTCAGTTTTTTTCATGCTTACAGCTACAGCAACGTCATAGATTTTTATACGCTTGAATTTATCCAAAATAAAAATGCGGGTAATTATCTGATTCCCGAATTAAAAAACATCGATTATCTCTTATTGCTGAATGGCGAAGAAGATTATTTTGACGAATCAGCATTTATACAACTGATTTCCAAAGTTCCGGCCATTCAGACCATCATACCGATTGATGTGCAATCGCTAAAATCCAAACAAAATCTGTTAATCCGACATTTTAATGAACACCACAAGAAGAAAAACGAAAATAGTAGCTACTATTGGCCCGGCTTCTAATACCTACGAACGCCTGGTTGAATTGTATGAAAGCGGTGTCAATGTCTTTCGTCTTAATTTTTCGCACGGCAGACATGAGGATCATCTCGAGGTGATAGAACAGATTACCAAACTGAACGAAAATCTGCATGCACATGTTGCAATTTTAGCGGATTTGCAAGGTCCCAAAATGCGAACGGGTTTGATGCAAAACAATGCGGTTTTGCTTCGTGAAGGACATACTATCCGTGTAACTAATGAAGAAGTAATTGGCACGTCAGAATTGATTTCGGTTACCTACGACTATCTTGCCCAGGATTTGAAGCCCGGAGAATGGATATTAATTGACGATGGTAAACTGGAACTTAAAGTTGCAAAAATAATTGACTCCAAAACGATAGAATGTAAAATCATTTCGGGAGGCATTCTATCTTCAAAAAAGGGATTCAACCTGCCCAATACCGTAATTTCATTGCCCAGTTTAACCGAAAAAGACAAGCGCGATTTAGAATTTATCGTACAGCAACCGGTCAACTGGATAGCCTTATCCTTTGTACGCAAAGCGGAAGACATACAAGAGTTGAGGGAACATATTCACCGAATGCGTGCACATGCCAAACTCATTGCCAAAATAGAAAAGCCGGAAGCCATTGAAAATATCGACAGCATTATTTCGGTATCAGATGCGGTAATGGTAGCCCGTGGCGACTTGGGAGTTGAGTTGCCCATTGAAGAAATGCCCCTGATACAAAAAAGTGTGATACGAAAATGCATCTTGAAAGCCAAACCGGTAATCATAGCGACACAGGTAATGGAGTCGATGATGGAAATGCCGCGACCTACCCGTGCTGAAATTACGGATGTTGCCAACGGCGTACTGGATGGTGCTGATGCCATTATGCTTAGCGGAGAAACATCTGTAGGAAAAAATCCGGCTAAAGTGGTGCAGACTATAGATAAAATCATCAGACGTACAGAGCAAGAAACTTCCATATACAACAAACATCATTTGCCCAATAAAAACTCGCACACGTTTATTTCTGATGCTATTTGCTACAATGCTTGCAAAATTGCAGAAGATGTAAATGCCAAAGCTATAAATGGCATGACATACTCCGGTTATACGGCATTCATGTTAGCCAGCAATCGTCCGAAATCTGATATTCATATTTTCACTTCCAATCCCTCACTGTTGAATACGCTTAGTTTGGTTTGGGGAGTTGATGCTTATTATTATAATAAGTTTGAAAGTACTGACGATACCATTTATGATTTGATAGACAAGCTAAAAGAGGATGAACAAGTCCATCATGGAGATTTTGTCATCAGTGTAACCAGTATGCCTATACGAGGAAAAGGCAGAGCTAATACGCTGAAAATATCTGAAGTTTAAACCAAGATTTAATTTTCATCTTCTTCTTTAGCCTTGTATGTTTTAAATTGTCCTGAAACAGAGCGCATCAATCCGCCTAACATCTTTTGAATTTCAGTTAAGTTATCCTGTACTGCTTTCGTTTCGGCATACCCCAAATCATTCGTCAGCAAGAGCAAATACTGCACTTCTGTCAATTTAGATTGTGCATTTCCGTAATTCTCCACCTTTTCCTGCCTTTGTCGTTTCTGGAATCCTTCTGCAATACAAACTGTGACAGCCGTGGAAGAACGCACAAGCAAATCAGCTAAAGCAGGTGGGGCATTTTGAGGGAAATTTACTGACATTTGATAAATTTCCAAGTTCATCTGGTGGGCTTTTTTCCAAACATTTAAATCGAGAAAGGATGAAATTTTCTCTTCCATTGAAGCTATTTACTTTCAATATACATAAAAAAATGCATATAAGCAAGTAAATTATTGCCGTGCTCTGAACCAATCCGAGTTTTGCTGTATATTTCCCTCTTCTTGAATAATCATTTCCTGATTGCTGTTTTTCATGAGCAAGGCAGCAAAGGCAGCCGCTAAGATGGCTTCGTCTTCGTCTTTTTTATCGGGATGAAAATAATTTTCTACAAACTTCGTATCAAAATTTCCGGAGATAAATGCCGGATGATTCATGACAAACATACCGAAAGGCAGAGTTGTTTTTACCTCTTTTATTTTATACTGTTCAATAGCATATTTCATCTTTTCGATAGCGGCCATACGGTTGGGGGCATGTACAATCAACTTGGCAATCATGGGATCATAATAAATCGGAATTTCCATGCCTTCATCAAAACCATCATCCACCCGAATGCCGTCTCCATACGGAATTTTATAAGTAGATAATGTACCGATATCGGGTAAAAATTTATTTTCAGGGTCTTCAGCATACACCCTCAATTCAATACTGTGTCCGTCTATTGTCAAATCCTCCTGCTTGAATGAAATGGGTAAACCTTCTGCAATGCGGATCTGCTCTTTAACCAAATCAATGCCGGTAATCATTTCCGTTACCGGATGCTCCACTTGCAAGCGCGTATTCATCTCCAGAAAATAAAAATCTAAATTTTCATTCACAATAAACTCCACCGTGCCTGCTCCGGTATAGTTGACAGATTGTGCCACTTTCACAGCCGCCTCTCCCATTTGTCTGCGCATTTCAGGTGACACTACTGCGCTCGGAGCTTCTTCCACTACCTTTTGATGCCGACGCTGTACACTGCATTCTCTTTCAAATAAATAAACAATATTTCCATGCTTATCGCCCAAAACCTGAATTTCGATATGACGAGGTGAGGTAACAAATTTCTCAATAAACACACTGCCGTCGCCAAATGCCGAAGTAGCCTCAGAAACAGCAAGTTGCATTTGCTCTTCGAGTTCAGCTTCAGCATACACTACCCGCATGCCTTTTCCGCCTCCGCCTGCGGATGCTTTTATCAGTACCGGAAAACCAATCTGCAAGGCAATTTTTTTTGCCTCCTCTGTAGTAGTTATAGAATGATCAACTCCCGGCACCATGGGTACGTTAAACTTAGATACTGCCTGTTTTGCCGCCAGCTTATTGCCCATGGTTTCAATAGCAAAAGGTGTGGGACCGATAAAGGTGATGCCGTTGTCTTCACAAGTTTTGGAGAAAGCTGCATTTTCGCTCAGAAAGCCATAGCCGGGATGCACACCATCCACATTTAACAGTTTGCATACTTCAATTATTTTGTCCATACGCAAATAAGATTCTTTAGATGGAGCAGGACCAATACAAACAGCTTCGTCGGCAAAACGCACATGCGGGGCATTTCTATCTGCTTCAGAAAATACGGCAACGGTGGCTATGCCCATCTGCTTGCAAGTGCGCATGACGCGCAAGGCTATTTCACCTCTGTTGGCTACCAAAATCTTTTTCATACACCGGAATTGAAGTGCAAAAATACAATGTGGAAATGAGAAAATTACTGAAATTGAAAATTAGTGGTTGATAAATTAAAAAGATGCATAAGTAGATTGCTAATAAACTTAGATTTCACCATTTATTTAATATATTATATATAAAATGGCGTGCAAAATAGAAATTATTAGTTTCTTATTATGTAGACAACCATAATTTTATATTCAGTTATTAATTTGATTTTTTTTACCTAATTACCACTCCTATCCTTTTTGTACTAGCAATACTACCCGGAGTATAATCTAAACTGTCTAAACTGAATAATAGCAATCCTGCTACAGAATCATGGACTGTGAAATAATATCTTCCCGCTTGTAGTCCTGTTACAGTTGATTTACCATGGACATCTGTTGTGCTATTATAACTAGCACCTTGGCAATTTTTGTATAAAGTATCCCGAATTGCAAAGGTCCGATTGTTGAAAATACAAATATTGATATTTCCAAGAGGTGACTTAGCCAGTGAATCTATTGTATAGATATTAAGAATATTGCTTTGCTGAATATCTGCAGTTAAAGTCAATATCTGATTCTGAGGGTTAAGGTTATTCCCATCATAAAAAAAATCTGTTTTTACTGAATAATTTTGACCATTTATTGAATTAATTGCATAAACATAATATCTAGTATTTGCAAATAACTGATTATTCCAATTAAGACCTTGTGCATTTGTTTTAAAAACAAAAGCAACATGTGCGGTATCTATACTATTGCGCATAAATTCATTAGTAAACAAGTAAACTGTTACATACGGCAATACATTTCCAGATGAAGTTTGGGTTTTGAACCACATTCCAGGGTTTTTAACAAGATCAAGTTTTATTAAATTGGAATTATCTTTTATTAAAGGGTATATACCAAAATAGTTTAGATTATTTTTATCAAATTTAGCAAATAGATAGATGTTATTAATGTTTTTTGGATAAGCTTTAAATACAAAAGTGCCTGTACTGTCAGTTTTAGTAGAAATTATAAATGACTGAGTACTCAAATCATTTGTGAGAAACACGTCTGTATTCTTTAAGAATATAGTATCCTTAAAGCCATTAATGGAATCAATATAAAACACTTTTCCATTTATACTTTCAGAAACATATTCTACATATTCTACATTTTTGTCTTTATTGCAAGAAACAAAGCAGAAAATGACTATACTTATAATTGCTATTATTTTCATTTCACAACAAATTTTGGTTTATAAATATTGATTAAGCTAAATAAAACAGATGGATCTAATGTAATTCCTAAATAAAATGCAGGTTTAAAAATTTCTTTCTCTGATATTATTCTATTATTTTTTATAGAATAGTATTTTGTAGAATACAAATTTAATCCTAGTGAAAAACCACAACCCGGAACTAGCTCATAATTTGGCCCAAGAAAAAAATTGTGTAATTGTTTTTGATAGATACTCATTCCTAAATACAAAGACAATCTGTTAATAGGATGATCTCCACGAGCAAACAAGAGTTTTTGATTTTTACCCTTGAAATTAAATGATGGCAGCCAACGTCTGACATTATAACCACCGAATGGAAATAATTTGATTCCTGTAGAAATATCAATTGGGTGGTAGTTTTCTGAAGTAAAGGTGTATGATTTTTCATCATAGCTAAGTCCGCTTCTATTTCCAATCTTCCCCGGAAAGAAGCCGACCAAAGCAGACATTTCAATATAATGTTTTCTGTAAGTATTATAAGTATATTCTGAAACTGATGAGTCTCTCGTTTTATTATTTACACTTACCAGTGTATATTCTACTTTAGCAGGTGCAATATTATCAGGATTTGGATAAAAAACTTCTGTTTTATAAAAAGGACCTTCTTGAATTAAATCAGGATATGGTTGCGGATCTGTTTGGGAATATAGCCAATAAACACGATTAAAATTTGTTATAAATATATTTATATTATCATAATTAGTAGGTGTTGTTACGCTTTTTGTAAGCTGTTGTGAACTTAGTTCAAACATATTTATTCCTGTTTTTAGATAATCATTTAGAATAGGATTTTCTTCATTAGTTGCTGGAATAATATTTTTTCTAAATGAAATTTTTTCTTTTAACTCATCAATATTATGAACCAGAACTAATACATTTTCATGTTCTTCATATCGTGATGTTGAAAATGGCAGATCATCATTATTCATCATGTTCATATGGTCAGCAGCGTCATGATGTCTTAATATAGTAAAACGTTTTTTGTCTTTAGAAATTGGCATTTTACCGGCATAAACAATTCTGGAACCGATAGACCAAGCATTTTTTATTTTTTCATTGTTGGCTATCTTTATTTTTTGTGCATCAATATCTCTTTGTATATCATTTACTTCTTTTTTTAACCGACTGGTTTCGAGTAAAAAAAATTTAAATTTTTTTTCATCACAGGAGTCACATCTCTTATAAAATTCAATATGTCTATCATATTCTTCTTGTAATATTTCTTGTATAAATTTTAGTTCTTTTAGCTTTGTTGTCAATTCATCCGGATTTGCAAATTCAAGTGGATTGAGCAAAAATTTGCCTTGAATAAAATAAGTTTTTAACAACCACAATTTATTTTTTTCAATAAATGATATAATGCTATCATTAAAAAACATATACTTATTATTAACTTGATTTATTTGATCATTCAATTCTTTAGGTATATCTGAATTCTCTGGCAATTCTTTTAGTTTATCATAAATTGCTTTCATTTCTGTATAGGCATTTACAATATGTTCACTATTAAAATAGCTATAAATAGATGGAGGTTTATATTTGCAATATATATCATCATATTTTCTCTTAACTAGTTGATTAAATTCATTATTTTCTATCAAATCAAAAGTGGATAATTTTGTGTGCTTGTTATTACGTCCAACATATTCATTCAGAGCATTAAATTTTAATTCAAGCTTGGGGGTGTTATTGTCAGAAAAAATTAAATCATTAGAATCAAATTCATAAATAAATTTTACATCTTTACAATTA
>CAYVGM010000116.1:0-681 GCA_964451125.1 uncultured Chitinophagales bacterium | reverse complement strand
GCTTTAATTATATCAATGGAATACTAAATACAACATAAAATAATAGAATCAATTTTATCTATATTATTATGTTCTCCTTTAGTTGTATAATTAATAATTTTAGATATGATATTGTTTAAAACTTTTGTATTCAGCAAGTAAGCAAACCTTTCCTTAAAACCTTTTAGCTGATTAGTATCATATTGGTATTCTACCAGCGAATCTGTTAAGAACATAAGAATATCTGGAATTTTGTAAATTGAATTATGATTATTAAAAAATACCCTTTGATCGGATAATTGTAAATCAAGTTGTGCTGAGTTTTCAGAATAATTTTCTGTCTTTTTCAGCATATTAATTTTATCTGCAAAATCAGCTTTTTTTTCGTATTTATAATGAAATGTGGCTGAATCTGGCAATTTCACTTGAGAAATATCTAATGAATCATAAAACAAACTACTTAGATTTGGTTTGATTTTTCCGTCATTATCAAACTGGATTTTAATCTTAGAGTTCTTTTTATTTTCTTGCTTTTGTTTGTCTGTGTTAGACTTAGAGCTACCATACATTCTGGTTGCCAATAAGATAAGCAACATCAACAATAATCTCATTTTCATAGTATGCGGGTTTAAAATCAATATAATAGTTTATCAATCTTTAATATTAATTCAGATGAATTAGCATCACAGTTTGTAGGAGGAT
>CAYVGM010000115.1:0-8257 GCA_964451125.1 uncultured Chitinophagales bacterium | reverse complement strand
CTGCCGCTAGCGTTCATCCTGAGCCAGGATCAAACTCTCCGTTGTATTGTACTTTTGTACGAGTTTGTTTTAAATTTAATTTGAGTATGTAAATCGTGTATTTTAATGAACCCTTTTTATAGGCTCCCCAATAAATCAAAGAACTAAATGTTTTTTTTGTTTTCCCGTTTTAAGGGACTGCAAAGATAAGAACTTTCTTTTTTATTTTGCAAACATTTGTGGAATATTTTTTCTGTGTAGTTTTCCACAATTTACATTTCGAGAAAGAACTTGTTTTGATTTGATGCTAAAAAGCTGTTTTTCAAAAGCGGATGCAAAGGTAAGCATGAAATTTTAATTTGCAAGCATCCTCAAAGAAAAAAAAAACTTTTTTGTTGAAATTCTTTTGAACTGCCTGATTCTATTGGTTATTTTTAAGTATTACTATAATGTTTAGTTTAAAAGAAGAAGTTTTAACACGAAAAATTTGGATTTGAATTTCTCTTGGCACTTTGCAAAATATCAGTGTAACTATTTGAAATTCTGGGTATTGTAATTAAAGCTACTAATCACATTTTTTAGGTTACTGTAAAAAACATGAAAATTGATTTCCGGTTGACATTTTTACTCATTTTTATGTTCAAATAGCAAATTTTGACTTCATTTACACGATAATATTGTTCAAATCACCACTAAAAAAAATGAATTTTGCTTTAAAATAGCTGAAAAAAAATTTCATGATGATTCAATTTTGTTCTTTTTCCTTCTAAAATAAATCCAAATGAGGCATGATTTTCTCAATTTTTTAGTTTGATTTTGGGTATTACTCCAGACTATTCCGGTATAATAAGTGAAGATTATGACATAAATTGAACTTAAAATTGCACTAAATACCGTCTAATTTATCTGTCGATTATAAAAATGAGTTGTATTGCATAAGATAAATGCAACGTATGAAGAGTAAAATAAATACTAACCTGAGTTCAGGATAAGCATTTTAATTTAAAATTAGTTGATTTTTTATGTAGAACCCCCTCCTTTTAATTCCTCCACCTTGTTAAAGTGGAGGAAAAAATGAGAAATCAACTATTTTATCCCCTTATTTTTCGTAACTCAAACTCAGGTTACTAATTGTTCGGCAAAGTCGTTCTCTCTTCCTTATCTTCTTTTTTTCCGAAGAACGAACGATATATTTTTCCGAAGAAAGCCACTACTGCAATAGCTATTAGCTTGATATACTTTAATAAAACGGCAAACAAACCTGCTTTTGCCAATACTTTTCCTGCCACTAAACCGCCAATACCATAAGCTGCAACTTTGTCTATATCCGGTTTAAAATCACTATACTTTTCTCCGTTGTTAAACTTTACTGAAGTAAGAATTACCGGAATGGTAGCCTTCACTTCATTCAGTTTATCGGTACCGGCAATAGCATTTACTACTAATACCCCTTTGCGAGCAAGAAAACGAATATTGTAATTTAGTGTATTCAGTGAATCATCGCCGAATTTGATTTCTTTAGCCCAATGCAAGATTTTATTTTGTTTGTCATAATACGGCTTGGAAGCCCAGCCCATCAAATGTGCTTCACTATATCCCATTTTTACACGCTCTTTATTTATTTCATCTTCATCTTTTTGTAAGTCTTTTAGTAAATCGTCGTAATCAATCTTTTCTGCATCTTTATCTTTTACATATCACATTTCATCAAACGAAATTTCGTATGCCCATGTATCCGGAGAGGCCGGAGATAAACCGAAAGGGAACAACATGCCTAATGTATTAACTTCTGACGGTGGGTTTCCCCATAAATCTTCGAGTACATAGCGAGATTGTGCCGAATCTAAAAATTTGAAACCTTTAGGAATTTCAAGTGTACATTTTCCCAAGTTAACTGTGCCACTTTCTTTAAATTCGAGCTGTTCATTTAGTGCATTTAAAATGAGCTGTGCAGAGTCGACTTCGGCAGCTTCTTTTGCATGAACGTAACAAAATGTGAACAAGCTTATCAGCATTATTAATTTCTTCATAAAAGGTGTTTGCATAAATTTACTAATTTATACATTACATCAAAGTTTATTTTAGAAAAATTTATTGTGAATTAATTACTTCTACTCTTTTTAGGTGGAGAGAGCGTACTAAACACTATATATTAATCTAAGTTCGGGATAAAAACAGTTGATTTTACTAACCTGAGTTCGGGATAAGCGTTTCAATTAAAAAATAGTTGATTTTTGATATAGAACCACCTCCTTTTAATTCCTCCTCTTTTTTAAGTTGGAGGAAAAAATTGAGAAATCAACTATTCTTTTACCTTAATTTTATTAACTCGAGCTCAGGTTACTATAAAGTACCACCACCTTTTAATTCCTCCACCTTATTAAAGTGGGTGAAAAAATGAGAAATCAACTATTTTATCAGCTTATTTTTTCTTAATCCGAACTCAGGTTATTAGATATTCCAACAAATTGCTATTTTATTTAAAAGATTCTACTTTAAATTATACAATTTTGAAAGCCAGTGCCGGCAATGTTCTGGTGCGTTTATCCAAGCCCATGGCTTTGATTTCCTCAATATAAAAGAAATCACCTTGCTTGGCACTTTTTATCAGCTTGAGCATTTGTTCGTTAAACACTGTTCCTGATGTAGCAATTTGTGCAGGTTCTCCTGATTTAGGTTTATAGTATAAAGTAAAACCCGTAATTGTAAATGGTGCATTAAATTCAGCATTTTCGAGCTCTGCATACGGTCCTTTTTGTACCTTAAATTCTGCAACAGGAAATGGTCCGCTTTTTCTGTTAGACAATTTGGCAACCGGATCCGGCAAATATTTTACTCTAAATTCAAAAGCGCCGTAGTTTCTTCCTTTAGCCGCCACATTCACATTAATTTTTCCCGGAGTATTTACCCGTATCATATAGTTTCCTCCGCCACCGGATATATTTCCGTTGCTCATGGTAATATTTAAATCTTTTGCAGAAACTCCGGCGGCAGAAATTTGTACCGGATTTTCCACTCCTATATATAAGACATTCATTTTAGTAGGCGAAACGGTAGCAAAAGGGGCGGCAACAGTATATTTAGATTCAAACGGGTAAGTACCGATAAGCTGACCTGTTTTTTCATCTGACAAAGAAATATTGCCCTTTACAGTATGTTCGCCCACCGCTGAAGATGTTTTAAACTGTGCAATACCGGTCTGCGGATCAACGGGAATATGTTGTCCGTTAACAGAAACATTGACTGTATTGGCAAATTTGGATGAGGTGGCCGCCAGTGCAATATTAGCCATATAAGGTTCGCCTTGTAAAATATAAGAAGCTGGTGCGCTGTAACTGGCGGAAAATTTATTAAAAATCTTCTCTCCGGATTGTAAATCTACCGCACTTCCAATTTTATTGAAAAAATGCTGGGTGAAAACGCCTTGTGCATTTTTCACGTCGTTTTCTATCTTGGTAAGCATAGCAAATGCTGCTACTGCGGGCATTTGGTAAAATTGTTCTCGCACCCAATCACCATTTGTTTTTTTTGATTGAGTCATTAACCCTACTTTACTTTTTACATCGGCTCTTTGATCCGGATCTATCAGCAATAAGGACTCACTCACAGCCTTATCCATCCTCATTTTTAGTTCGTATGCCTTGCCATTATTGCCCGAAGTGCCTTCTACCAAATATCCGGATGCTACTTCCATATCATCTTTGCGGGTGAGTATGCCTTGCGGATCTTCTCTGTCTCGACCACCTGCCCTTGCCACCACCTGTGTTTTCAACTCGGCAATAAACCGAAGCAACGCATCGAATTTCCGGTTGCTTTCATCTGCAAGATGAAGGTATTTGGTAATGCTGTCATTTTTGGGTTCTTTTAATTTTTTCAGCCGGAAGGCATTAAGCGTGGAACTTAGATTGTCATCTGCTGATTTTTTGGAATTTTCTAAACTGGAATTAAATGTTTTAAAAGCATTGATGATTTCTGCTGAAACATTGAGTGCCAGCATAGCGGTGAGCACTAAGTACATCATATTAATCATCTGCTGTCTGTTCTCTTTAGGAATAGCCATAATGTGTTTTTTAATAAAGTGAGAAATCAGTTAATCTTAGCAGAAGATTAAAGAATAAATGTGTGTTGTTTACGAGAAGTAAGTGGAACTATCTATTGCCTATGCATAGTTTCCAGTTAAACTGCAAAAGTAGCATCAACAAACTTCTATTGGGTAAACGAATGAATATGTTGTTTATTGTATAAAGTAGGAAAGAAGATTAAAAGACCTTCATTTTTTTTATGATGATATGCTTAAAAACATTTTGAGTTGATGTATAAAAAATTACAAATGCTTTTCGGCATGATAAGAGGAACGCACCATTGGGCCGCTTTCCACCACATCAAAACCTTTTGTCATACCTATATCGTGGTAGTGTTTGAATAAATCGGGGTGTATATATTCGGCGACAGGCAAATGCATATTTGTTGGTTGTAAATATTGCCCAAGGGTAAGCGCATTTAATTTTTGTGTGGCTAAATCTTCCATCAGTTCATACACGTCTTCTTGTGTCTCACCAATACCTAACATAATACCACTTTTGCTGCGTTTGCCAAATTCATGGATTCGCAAAAGTTGCTCAAGGCTGCGTTCATATTTAGCTTGTGGTCTCACCCTTTTGTAAAATCGTTTAACAGTTTCCATATTATGCGATACCACTTCTTGTCCGGCACTAATCATCAACGCTAAGCTTTTCCAGTCGCCTTTTACATCCGGAATAAGCGTCTCAATGGTCGTTTCGGGTGCATATTCTTTGATATATTTTACGGTATCATGCCAAATTTGTGCGCCTTTGTCAGGCAGTTCATCTCTGTTTACAGAAGTTATAACTGCATGTTTTACACCCATTAGTTTTACTGCTTCTGCTACGCGTTTAGGTTCATCAAAATCAACAAATTTTGGTCGCCCTGTGGCTACTGCACAAAATGAACAAGAGCGTGTGCATACATTGCCCAAAATCATAAAGGTTGCTGTGCCTGCCCCCCAGCATTCGCCCATATTCGGGCAGTTGCCACTTTCGCAAATCGTATGGAGTTTGTGAGTATCCACTAAATGGCGAACTTTCTTATAATTTTCACCTATGGGTAATTTTACTTTCAGCCATTCCGGCTTCCGGGCTCTGGGTAATGAAGTTGTTAACTCAGTCATTTTACTTCATTTTTCGTTTTCCCAATGACAGACCCACAAAAACACTCGGATACATAAATTTATTGCTGTTTTTTATGCTTTGCCCATCTATGTCAATATCGACCATGACGGGCAATTTTTTATAATAAAAATCGCACATCACTCCAACTTCCAGGGCTTTGATAAACCTGTCGTTTTTACCGAAATCAAAATCGATTCCGGTTTCAATATGCAAACCCGGTACAAGCTTTAATTTCCATCCTTTTCCAAATCCGGATGCTCCGGCAATAAATTTTAAATCGTTGGTTACATACGGGAAAGTGTATAAGAAACCATTATCAAGATTATTTTTATCGAACTGCACATCTTCAAATCCGACTATTGTATTAGGAGCACTGGTATCGAGCTGTGCTATTTTGAGCATGTAAGGTTTTAGAATAGCAAGTGTGATACCTCCTGCGTATTTATAAAATATCTGAACACCGTGTTTACGGGCTTTTTCTGCCAGTAAGAAACGCTGACCAACACCTGCATACAAATTCAACTGGTTATTTTGTTTGCCATAAACAAATCTCTTGAAGCCATCTGAGCCAAACAAACCTCCTCCACCCAGCGGAGAATCTTGTTTTACTTGTTTTGGCGATAAATAAAATGAAAAACCTACCTGAATGATAAATTCTCTTTTAAATCTTTTGCTGCGAGCAATCTCAGCATTCAGGCTAAAACCATCACTCTTCAGACGCAATCCGGCCTGCCATGCTTTTTTATATAAAACAGAATCGGGATTCAACGTAGTTTCTTGCGCTAATGCAGTTTTGCATAGTATTAGCAAAAAAATGAGTATCGGAAATATGCGGATATATTTTTTCAAAATCGGATATTTGGCTAAATTAGTTTAAAATTCATAAAATGGCAACAGCAAAAGTAACATATTTAGGAGAATTACGTACCGAAATGCAACATCTTCAAAGTGGCAGTCTGGTAATTACAGATGCTCCGGTTGATAACCACGGAAAAGGTGAAGCATTTTCACCAACAGACTTGACAGCTGCTTCTCTGGCATCTTGTATGTTTACCATAATGGGCATAAAACTGCAAAGCATACAGAAAGATATTAAGGGTGCTACTGCGGAAGTGACTAAGGTGATGTATGATGACCCTAGACGGATTGGCGAAATTTTAATTGATATAAAAATTCCGGAACAAGATTTTACCGATAAAGAAAAACAAATGCTGATAAATATAACGAAGACTTGTCCGGTTGCTAAAAGCTTGCATCCCGATATCAAACAGGTGGTGAATGTATCATTTACAAAACCTTAGTTTCAAGAAAATCTGGTCAGTTAATTTAAAAATGGATTGAACTTGCGTTCACGACCGATAGTAGTAGGGTTTCCATGTCCCGAATAAATGACTACTTCATCATCGAGTGACATGAGCTTACTGTGAATTGATTGCAAAAGTGTATGATGATCTCCTAAAGGCAAGTCCGTTCTTCCTATGCTGCCTTCAAAAAGCACATCGCCTACTATACAATATTTTTCAGCTTTGTTATAAAGGCAAATACCTCCGGGAGAATGCCCGGGACAAAAGAGTACCTCGAATACAGCATCATCCAGTTTGAGAAGTTCTCCTTCTTGTAAAAAATAGCGAGGTTCCAAATGTTCGGGGATTTTTGCTCCGAAAAGTCGGGCTGAGAATGCTGCCTTTTCTAAAATGGGCATTTCCTTTTCATGAATTGCCAACTCAATGCCATATTTTTCTGCCACATACTTATTGCCGTAGATATGGTCTAAATGGCAATGCGTATTCAGTAATCGTACTGGTTTTAGCTCATTTGTGCTGATAAAATCAGTCAAAATCTGCTCTTCCTGATGCGTAAAACATCCCGGATCGATTATCCAACAGTTTTTTTCGGGACTTGAAACGATATAAGTATTTTCCTGAAAGAGATTAAAACAAAATACGTTAATATTGGTTCGCTTATTTGCGTTGTCCATATTATTTATTTACTTTGTAAATGTACAGAAATAATCCTGTAAAAAACAGCCGAGGTATGTGCCGAAAATTTTTAGAACAATTGCGATTTAGTATTTCATCATGCTGTTTTCCGGCAGTAATCATTCTTGCTATTTTATCTGTTTATTTTCAAACAGCTACGGCACAAACCACTCAAGTACAGTTTGGTCAAAATCGGGTACAGTACCACCCTTTTGACTGGCAATATTACAACTCAGCTAATTTTACTATTTATTTTTATCCGGGTGGTCAGGAAATAGGCAAGTTTATCTGGACGACTGCTGAAATGAAAGTAAAAGAGCTGGAAGATGATTTGGAGTTTCGTTTCAATGACAAGATTGACATTTTGGTGTATAATGATATCACCGACATGGCACAAACAAATATCGGCTTAGGTCAGGAGGAGTTTAATCTGGGTGGAACTGCCGTTTTAAAAAACAATAAATTATTTCTTTATTATGATGGTAACCATCAGCACCTGGAACGTGATTTAATGAAAGGTATGGCTGAGGTGATGCTCCGCCAAATGATGACCGGATCAAATTTCAAACAAAAAATACAAAATTCTGTATTTCTAAATTTGCCTGAATGGTATAGAAAAGGACTTTCTGCTTATATCGCTGAAAACTGGAATACCGTAAATGATAATCGCTTAAAAAATTATCTCGCCAATAACAAGAAAACTTCATTTTCAAAATTGGCTGCTCAAGACCCCGAATTTGCAGGTCAATCGTTTTGGAATATGGTAAGAGAAAAATATGGTAGTGATGCCATTCAGAACATTCTGTACCTGACACGTGTAAAACACAATATGAACAGCGGTTTTGCATATGCCATTAACACGACATATAATGATTTGATTGCTGACTGGAAGACGTATTATTCCAATCGTTTTAAAGAAGATGAAGAAAACAGAACGGCTTTGCAAAATGCCACAACATTAAAACTGAAAAAAAGGAATAATACAGATATTGGCGATATGGTCATTTCTGCTGACGGCAACTATCTGGCTTACGCAGTTTTTGACGGAGGTTTTTACAAAATATTTGTTCAGAATACACAGACTAAGAAAGTAAAAAAGATTGCCAAAGG
>CAYVGM010000114.1:0-8274 GCA_964451125.1 uncultured Chitinophagales bacterium | reverse complement strand
GTGGAGGAAAAAATGAGAAATCAACTATTTTATCAGCTTATTTTTCTTAACCCGATGCTAAAAATAAATGCCGGACATTTATGCCCGACATTTTGTAGTGATAATTATTTTCCAGAACTTATTTACCGCCTCTAAGCAATTTTTCCATATCGCTTTTGATGGCTGTATATTGTGCAGGTGTTAATCCTGTTTTTAATTTATTGTCAAGGTCTGCCATAAGTTGTACTGTTTGTTGCTGTGCCAGCTGTTTATTACTTTGAGCAGTCTTTTTAATGGCATCTCCACGCAATTTCCCTTCCACTAAAACTAATACAACGGTCATGGTTTGTGCATCATTCAAATTGTATTTTGTGCGGATTTCATTTAAAAGCTGTTGCTGCTGTGGAGATAAATTTTTACCGGATAGAATATTTTCCTGTAAGACAATAGCACCAAGCAACTGTTTAAGCTGTTCATCAGTCAACCCTGCCGCTTTCAATTTTACGATATATTCTTTACCTAAGGCATCCATGGCGACTTTTGCAGCAGTAGGGTTATTTACATTGGCTGTTTTTATAGCTGTTGCTTTGCTGTCGTATTCTGTTAAAATTGGAATAACAGCCTTTGAAACAGGTTCGCTTACTTTCATAAATCCGGAGACTTCTCTGAACAACTGCGTTACATTGCTGGTAGTGCTTTGAGCAGCAGGTGTACTTTGAGCAACAGGTGTAGTTGCAGGAGCAGTAGCTGTCGGAGTACCTGGTGTTGGCGGGGTAATTGTAACCGGAACTGTAACTGTAGAGGTATTTGGTGGCATCAGCTGACCGGCTTTTATCATACTTGTTAATTTGGTAAATTGGGCATTATTCAGATATGTTCTGAATTTGGTTCCTGCATTTAAAAGTGCTGCATTGTTAGCGATATCCATCTGTCCTTTATTTCCTGCAAATTTTACAGCATTGGAGTTAAAGGCATTAACTAAATTTACATAATCGGAGGTAAACTTCTGATTTTGTACATCTGTGAGGTTGCATTCTGTATTTACTTTATTGATAATTGCCTTATACTCAGGCGTTAATGTTGCAACAGTATAAACTGTTTGAGCAAATGCTGATGAAAGATTACCTAAAAGGGTAAGGCTTGTTATTGCTAAAGAGAATAAAATTTTTCGCATAATTGATTTCTTTTTTTACAAAAGTAATCAATTACCATACCAAAATCGGCTGATACAGATAGTTATGCTGTAAAATGTGGCTGTTTGCCATAGAAATTTTAACATTTCGCTTCATTTGTAATAGCTAAAGCAAAATTAAGGGTTATCGAATTAGTGGAATAGTTTGTCAAAGAAGCCCTTGCTTTTTTCTTTGGTATCCGGATTAAATGCTTTCGCAGATTTCATCTTCTCCAACAATGCCACGTCTTCGTGGCTTAAATCCTGTGGAGTAAATACCTGAACTTCTACAATTTGGTCGCCTTTGCCATATCCCTGAATGCTGGGTAATCCTTTGCCCTGCAGCCTGAACAGCTTGCCGCTTTGCGTGCCTTTTGGTATTTTTATTTTTGCACTGCCGCCAATGGTAGGCACTTCTACTTGTGTGCCTAATGCTACATCTGCAAAATTGAGTACTAAGGTAAACAGTACATTATTATCCTCACGTCGTAAATGAGGATGTGGATTTTCTTCAATATTTATCAATAAATCTCCGGCATATCCTCCTCTAACTCCGGCATTACCTTTGCCACTCATAGAAAGTTGTATGCCCTCACTTACACCGGCAGGAATATCTATCGTAACCACTTCTTCTCCATATATTCTACCCTCGCCTCGGCATTTCGTACATTTATTGGTAATAACTTTGCCTTCACCTTCGCAAGTAGGACAAGTTGTAGTGGTTGCCATTTGCCCAAGGAAAGTTTGTGTTACTTTGCGTACCGCTCCACTGCCATTACATGTGCCACAAGTTTGATAGGAGTTATTGTCTTTTGCTCCTATGCCGTGACAAGTATCACAGGTTACATGTTTTTTTACTTTTATTTTCTTTTGAACGCCATTGGCTATTTCTTCAAGGTCTAATTTTACTTTTACACGCAAATTGCTGCCACGTTGCCCACGACCTCTGTCACTTTTGCGTCTTCCTCCGCCAAAAAATCCGTCAAAAGGAGAGCCGTCGCCGAAGATATCGCCAAATTGAGAGAAGATATCCTCCATGTTCATACCGCCACCATAGCCGCCACCGCCAAATCCACCACCCATGCCTTGATGTCCAAAACGGTCATAACGGGCTCGTTTTTCTTCATTGCTCAACACATCATAAGCTTCAGCAGCTTCTTTAAATTTTTCTTCCGCCTCCTTGTTTCCCGGATTACGGTCAGGATGATATTGTAAAGCCAACTTGCGATAAGCTTTTTTAATTTCATCAGCAGATGCTCCTTTGGCAACGCCAAGTGTTTCGTAATAATCGCGTTTGGTCATTTTTTTTGAGTGATTGGTTATTTGTGAATGGTTAACTCATTTTGATTGGCAAAAAATAATTTGAACTATGACTGCTGTGCCTACTTATTCAATTATTTACCTACAACTACTTTAGCATAACGGATTATGGCTTCATTAAGCGTATAACCCGACTCGACTTCATCTACAATTTTCCCTTTGGCTTCATTGTCAGCTGCAGGAATTTCAGCAATAGCTTCATGAAACTCAACATCAAAGTCTTTTCCGATACTTTCAATTGGTTTCAGCCCTTTTTGCTGTAGTGTTTTTTGAAGTTTATCAAAGATAAGCTTTGCACCTACAGAAAAAGATTCAAAATTTTGATCCGTTTCCAATGATTTGTTTGCTCGCTGAATATCATCTAATACCGGCAATAAATCACGAACGATGTCTTGCCCGGCTGTCTTTATCAATTCGCGTCTTTCTTTTGCTTCCCTTTTTTTATAGTTATCAAATTCTGCATAAAGCCGCAGGTATTTATCTTTGCTGTCTTTTAATTCAGTTTGTATTTTATTTATTTCAGTTGAAGCGTCATTTTGTTCAGTAGCGTCATTTTGTTGCTGACTTTCTGACTGCTTCTCTAAAGTCTCCTCCTGAGATGTAACTTGTTCGTTATCAATAGTTTTGTTTTCTATCTCCGATGTGTTTTCATTTTCATTTATCATACAAAAGCATTTACTAAAAATCCTTTGGCAAAATACTTGCCAAAGGATTTTTAAGACAATTTGACACTAAATTTTATTTTGTTTTGCTTTTAGTTGTTTTTGTTTTAGTCGAAGTGCTTGATTTTGCGGATGCCAGGCGTTTATTCAGTTGCTCTTCTATCAGGTTATGATGTGGACGGATAGCAATAATATATCCCGTTTCGTCAATAAGGAAAGTACTGGGAATAGAATTGATGCCATATTTTGCACCTCCTGCCGAATTCCAGCCTTTAAGATCAGAAGCATGGTATGGCCATGTTAAGCCGTCTTGAGCAATGGCATTTGTCCAAGCCTGTGCATTCATATCCAGCGAAAATGAGAAAACTGTAAAACCTTTAATGCCTTTAGCCCATTTTTGATCTTTGTATTTATTATACAATTGTACCACACCCGGGTTCGCCATACGGCAAGGGCGACACCAGGAAGCCCAAAAATCCAAAAGTACTACGTAGCCTTTAAGGGATGATAATGAAATAGGTTTGCCTTCCGGATTGTTAAAAGTAAGATCCGGTGCTTTTGTACCAACAGCAGGGAACTGAGCATTGGCTAGAAAAAGAGTAAAAATTAAACAAGATAAAGTCAGTATTTTTTTCATTATAAAAAAGTTAGTGTACAAATATAGACAAATTTTATGCCTGAATATCAAGGCAAGATATAATTTAGTCGTATAGGCAAGGGTTGCAGTAACAACGATTTGCCATTCGCCAAGGTTATTTCCATAGACTTGCCTGCGTATTGATTATTCTTGAGCAACTGATATAATGCACAATTATCCATAAGGTCACTTGCATTTTGTTTGTTAATCTTAGTAATCTCATCGCCGATATGCAAATTGTTTATTTCTGTGCTTTCATTTGCCATCATATTTATAATCCTGCATTTCCCATGTAACCAATACAAAGAAATGCCATAAAATAAGCTTTGATTGCGGTAAGGCAATTTTCGGGCAGAAAGTATATATTCCTGAGTAGAAGTATTCAATATGACGTTGTGTTTTCTGAATACCGGATTTCCAATACGTATTTCCTTTTCGTTAGCAGAAAACTCAAAACTTGCAGAGTCGATAAGTTGTTTACCGGCAAACGAACACTTATTATTTGGCAAAATAAATGTAGAATCGAAGTCATCTAAACCCGAAAGCGAAATACAGGTTTGACCATTTTTTATAACAGCCTTTTTGCCGGAAAATGCAGGAAGATAATTTTTAGGAAATAAAATCGTTTCGCCACTGTATCCAAAATCTATATTTGCTCTTGCTTTCTTATTGTCAGAAAAATGTAATTCAGTATAATGTAAATTATTCAGGTAAGTATAGTATGGAATGACTGTGCCACTTTGTTTGAACGGGATTTTAGAAATAACTAATGTGGAATCATCAAAATTAAAATTCCAGTTCAGCTTGTTGATAATATCTGCAGCTAAAAGCCCAGTAACTGGCACACTACATCCGGTAAGAAATCTATTCACATTTATTTCGATAGCTACCATATCCCGAAAGTGAAAAGATCCGATTTGTAAATGGGTTTTAAACAGCTTGTTATACATACTTTTGCTGTTGGCATCAGTAATTTTTACTTGCTTGTTGTTAGTATCGGGAATAGCAGTCTTTGACAGCCAAATACTATCGAGTGCTGAGATTGATGCGCCATTGTCGAAAATGAGGTAAGACTCGAGTGAATCAGTTTTTATGGGGATTAAGATGAAATCGTTCCAAAGTTTAATTTTCAGCGTATCGTTAAATGAAATAAACTGCCTCGGATGGTTTGATTTGCTGTATTTTGTAGAAAATACGAATATTAAGGTCAATATCCAAGTTGCACGATACAGCATAAAATTACTTTTTACCTACAACAATTGTATCTTGTATTGGAGGCTGAATGCCAGTTAATTCAATGCCATTCAATTCTTGTTTTATCTTGGCGACAAATGCTTCGTATGTCGGTAAATCTGCTTTAGGCATTTGCCGTACAACATTCAATTTTTCTTTTAAGGGGTCAACTTGCTCACCGTTTTTCCAGAAACGATAACATACATGGGGCCCAGTTGCCAGCCCTGTGCTGCCCACATAGCCAATCACTTGACCTTGTTGCACACGAACACCGCTACGCATCCCTCTGGCAAATTTGCTCATGTGCAGGTATTGGGTTTCATACATTCGGTCGTGCCTTATTTTTACATAATTGCCATTGTATTGCTTAAACTCGCAAGCAGACACAATTCCACTTGCCGTGGCAACTATTGGAGAGCCTTGAGGCGCAGCAAAATCAGTACCTAAATGTGGTTTTACTTCTAACAATATGGGATGAAAACGTGTAAGATTGTAGCGGGAAACGATAGCGCCGCCTTTTTGCAATGGCGATTTCAGGAATGCCACTTTCAGATATTTCCCTTTATCATCTACATATTGCCAGCTGCTGTCATCTTCCAGAAAATAATCGATAGCATAGTAACTTCGTTTCTTCTGTTTTACGGCAACTGCTTTTATATGCCCTAAGTCGATAAACTGACCATTAATGCTGCATTGGTCATAAATAAACTGTAAGGTGTCGTTTTTTCTGACCTGGCTTAAAGAAAAGCGAGAGCCGAATGCCTGATTGATTTTATCCATCAGCTTGGTGTCTATATTATTTTCTTTAAATGTTTTTTGTACAGATGATGTAATAACAGCATTGAGCTTAATCTCGAGTGTGTCTATGTTTTTTTCAAATAATCGGATATGCAGTGGTGTGAAATAGGTAGTTTTTTTGCGTTTGTTTTTCTTTTTGCCATTTGCTAATGCAGGAATCTCCAATTCAATTTTTGTCGTATCTGTGCAGTCGGTGATGATATATTCAAAATCTGAAATCTTAAAAATCAGAAATTTCAATGGCTTTGTTTCATCATTTTCGTCAGCAATGATGAAGTATTTTTGTTTTGGTTTGATGTTCTTAAAATCATAATATTCTCCGGCTTCTTCCATAAACTGGTCATATTGCATACTGCTGAGTTTATATTGCCGGAAGAGTTTTTGTAAATTATCCCTTTTGCCAAATTCTTTTTCCTGAATGCTCATGGTATCTACCTCAATATCTAAAAAGTAGCATTTGTTGGTATCAGTGCAGTAATATTCTTGTATTGCTGCAGTATCTTTCAGCGGATTTTTTTCAGTATTAAATGTTGTTTTTTTTTCTTGCTTGCAAGAGTAAAAGACAAAAAGCACACTCAGAAAAACGAAATATTTTTTTAGATAAAGCAAGATAATTCTGTTGTTACGAGGTGTAAATATACGTAAATACACAGTGTTTCTGCATATTAAATTAGATAAGAAAAACTAAAATTGTTAGTCAATTCGCTTCAACTCATAGATCCATGTCCTGGCTAAAATAAATGTAAGTGGAGTACAATCTGTATGATTGCTGGGCCCCATATTGGCCAGCTCTACATTTCCGCCTCTGGCAAGAAAAGTATTCACGGCACATGTGGCATTATCATAAAATACATTATCATCGCCTTCACAATGATAGAATCTGGTTGGTACATGCGGAGTCCAGTCATCAACCAAATCATAGGTACGCAGAGTAGACCGAATTAAGTCATTTGGATTATTTCTGGCAGAGTTTTTTACAGAGTCTTTTACAATGTTGCTGATATAGTATGGGAAACGGGCATTGGCATAGCTTTCTGAATATTGTCCATTGATTATAGCCGGTATCAGCGAATCATAAGGTGCTTTGAAAATAGTACCATAAGAGACTAAGCCTCTTGTTGCTTCATAAGCACTAACTGCTACATAGGGTAAGTAAAATGGGTTGGGATAAAATACAGAATCTATCATAACATCAAATTGAGAGGTGCGGCTAAGGCAATAGGGCCCGGCCATGGGTGCAGATGCAGTCAAGGTAAACTCACGGTTGTATTTTGTCTCTATATCGCGTTGTGCGGCAAGTGTAGCATGGCCGCCTTGAGAATATCCGAAAATAAAAACTTGTCCGTTCAGTTGTGTATGGTGCAAATCTGCATTCAGGTATCTGGCAGCCCGAAGAATATCTATAACTGAATTTGATTCTTCAGTAGGATTCAGATATTTGTGCATGCCATCGCCTGTGCCCATGCCTAAGTAGTCGGGCATGCAACACAAAATTCCACCCTCTGCTGCCAGTATGGTATTTACCAGATATTCTTGTCCTTGTCGTTTAGAAGAAACATTAGTTTTCTTAAGCGATGTGCCGTGCTGATAACTGGATAATGCCACCTTGTTGTTTGGCAGATGCGGAAAAATAATGACACCGCTGGCTTTTACAGTGTCGTCAAATACATTTAATGATTTATACTCTACGCGGTAAGCCGAAATGGTGTATTTTAAGTGAATGAGTGAAGACAAGCCAGTACCTAAACTATTCAGCCGGGTACTGAGTGAGGCTGTATCAAGCGTTTCTATCAATTCATAACTGATAATTTGACCTCGTGATCCGATATCATATCCGTAAGAATTGAGCTTATTGTTATCTTTTTTGCAGGAAGTTATGGCAGAAAAAAGCAAAAGGATAAAAATTAAAACGACATAGTTTTTCATAGTTTTGCAGATTATTAGTTTAAAGGTATAAAAATAAACTAATTAATTTTACAAGAAAATGATGCAGTTTTCTTATAATCAATGTGTTATATAGATATATTTTATTTGGATGAACTCAAACTCATGATGAAGTTCAGGTGATTTTTTGAGTACAATCCTTTATCGATATCACAAAATGTTGCTAGGTGAATTTTATCTTATTTGCATCAGAACTTTTGTTTTTACAAAAAAAGCGTATATTTGCACTCCGTTAGATTTTAACGGAAAAGGTGCGGTAGCTCAGTCGGTAGAGCAAAGGACTGAAAATCCTTGTGTCGGCGGTTCGATCCCGCCCCACACCACAAAAGACTGCTTAAGGCAGTCTTTTTTATATTAAGAACACTTGAACTATTATTTTAGTTGTTTTTTCAATTCTTCTTTGCTTGGCAGGTATAGTTTATATTCTTTGGCAAATATCTGTTTATTATTTTCAGGCAAGGTAAATTCAACTACTGTTTTGTTTTCTTCTTTACACAATATAATGCCAATAGTAGGCAGTTCGTCTTTAA
>CAYVGM010000113.1:0-8275 GCA_964451125.1 uncultured Chitinophagales bacterium | reverse complement strand
AAATTAAATATATTTGAACCTCGAAGCACTACTGTATGGCAAAATTAATCGGCGCAATTTTATCTTCTCTGGGAATTAGCATTGCTCTCCTTTTTCTCATTATCTTTTCTTTGAATGCTTATACCAAACACGGACAAGAGCAGGATGTACCCAATGTTAAAGGAAAATCATTTTATGATGCTAAAAAAATATTGTCAAAGAGTGATTTGGATTATATCGTAGTTGATTCATCGTATACCGAAAATTTACCACCTTTGGCTATAGTTGACCAACAACCTCGCTTGGGAAATAAAGTGAAAAAAGGCAGAAAAATTTATTTGACTGTAAATACGAGCATCCCGCCCAGTGTTAAAATTCCCAATTTAATAGATGTATCCAGACGACAAGCTGAAATAATGCTGAGTAGTTGGGGCTTGAAAGTGGGACAATATATGTATATACCCGATATGGCACTAGATGCGGTGCAGAGTATACAAATTAATGGCAAAGATGTAAAAGCAGGGGATGTGATTCCAAAGGGTACTGCAATAGATTTGGTTTTGGGCGATGGCTTTGGCAACCAAATGACAGAAGTACCACCACTTACAGATTTAACTGTAATTGAAGCAAAAGAAGTGCTAAAAGCAGTTCAGCTTAATCTTGGAAAAATTATTGCAGAAGGTGAAATAAGTGATACATCCCGTGCGTTTGTTTTTGATCAGGAACCTAAATATGGCGTACCCGGAAAATTAGGAGACAATAATTCCGTAAATCTTTATATCAGACAAGAAAAATAAAACAACCCAAAGACGTTTTTTTACAACTTAATAATAGCATGAAATTTTACCTGACGCTCATATTATTCTGCTTATTTTCTCATATCGGCTTGGCTCAGTATGAAAAGACGAGTGCTTTGCCGGCTAACCCTTATCTTAATCAGCAAACAAATGCAGATTTTTTGAAACAAAAATATGCATTTCGCATTTCAGCACTCTCACTGCCATTTTTTGATGATTTCAATCAATCGCAAGTTCACCCGAATCCGCTTTTTTGGCAAGATAATAACGTTTATGTCAATAAGCACTATCCTCAACATACCGTTACCTTAGGTGTTGCCACTTTTGACGGAACAGATTCTGTTGGCAATCCATATAGTTTAACACCAGATGCTCGAGGAATTTCAGATATTTTAACTTCTAATCCAATAGATTTAAGCGGATTAACCCGGGACAGTCTAGTCTTTCTTAGCTTTTTTTATGCTAACGGGTCGTATGGCGAAGAACCTGAATCGCTACAGGATAATTTTTTAGTTCAATTTTTGGACGGAAGTGGCAATTGGACAGATCAATGGACAGTAACGCCGGATGGCATTCATACGCCAAGACAAGTTTTTATAAAAGTTGATTCTGCATATTTACACAGTAATTTTCAAATGCGATTTATATCTGTCGGCAGTCTTACCGGAGCAAATGATACCTGGCATTTGGATTATGTGCGCCTGGATAAAAACAGAGATACTTCTGTAGATAAAAATATAAGAGAAATGGCCTATGAATTTGCTCCTTCCAGCTTATTGAAGCCTTATTATTCTATGCCCTATTCACATTTCGATTCTACATTTTTAAAAGATACGGTTGCTGTTTATGTTAAAAACAGCTTTATCAACCCGACAACTGATATTAAAGATCATTTTACGGCTACAGTGGTTAATGATGGTGCTGTAATAGCAAACTATGATGGTCCTTCACGCGACTTTTTGCCTGATACGGAAAATGAAATCAAATATCCGAAATTTTCAATTCCAACAGGATTAACCTATGACACGGTAGTCGTTTCTGTAAATTATAATTTTGAATGTTCGGCAGAAGCCGGCGCTACGGCAGCAGTTTTAGCCAATAATCAAGTGACTTATAATCAAGTTTTCAGTAATTATTTTTCTTACGATGATGCAACACCTGAACGTGGTTATTGGATTAATCTCAATAATGCCTATATTGGTGTGAAATATAAACTGAGTCATCCTGATACGTTGCAGGCTATTAAACTACAAGCTTTTCCTACCCGAGTGAATAATAATCTGGGCTTATTCAGTATCTGTGTCTGGAAAAAACTTACCCGTAATGATTATTACAACCCGTCGGATTTAATATACGAACAGCCCTTATTAAGACTGTCAAACCTGAATAAAGAATTTGGTGTTGATACCCTTAATAATTTTTTATACGCAGCGATAAAACCTGATTTTGTAAAAAACGGAGCTACATTTCCACTTGTTTTATCCGACTCATTTGTGGTCGGTATTATGGTTGTCGATAAAGAAACCCTCTCATTGGGCTTTGACAGAAACACAAACAGCTCTACAAAAACCTTTTATACAGATATTAATGAGAAATGGCGTGAGTCTGTGATATCCGGTTCTGTAATAATCAATCCGGTAATGGGAAAACAACTTCCCGAATATTTAACTCCCGTTATTCAGCATGCAGCTGAAAATTATCAGTTAAAAATATTTCCTAATCCTACCGTGCATCATTTGAATATCAGAGGCATACATCCTAATACCTTACTTCAGCTTTTTACTATTAATGGAGCATTGGTATATGAGAGTATTTTGGATCAAGATAAGATATTGGATATCTCTGAATATACGCCGGGTACTTATATTATTAAGGTAAAAGATTTAGATTCAGGGATGCAAGGTGTGTCTAAATTTATAAAAATTGAATAACATCAAAGGGACAAGTCCAATTGTGTTATTTGACGGAGTTTGCAACTTTTGCAATTCAAGTGTGCAGTTTATTATCAAAAGAGATAAAGCACATCAACTGCGCTTCGGTAGTTTGCAGTCTGCATCCGGTATGCAATTGAAAAAGCAATATGCAATTCCGGATGATTTGGATAGTGTAATCTTGATAGAAAACGGAAAATATTACGCTAAGTCAACGGCTGCATTGCGAATTGTAGCTTATTTTGGTATTGCTTGGAAATTCTTAGCGATATTTTATCTAGTACCCCGATTTATTCGGGATTATTTCTACGAAATTATTGCCAAAAACAGATATAAATGGTTTGGTAAAAAAGAGACTTGTATGCTACCATCAAAAGAACAGCGTGCCTTGTTTTTGGAATAATGCAAATCTTTTTTGATTCAGAATTTTTCTTATCAATTATACCTATCCCAATAGATATTTTACTTAAAATGTCTTAAAATTTCAGGTTAAATAAACTATTTGCAACTAAATAGCGTATTAAGTATAACCAAATCACCAACCAAATGAAAAAAATGATTTTCATCTGCATGGCTGCCGGCTTAATCGCGACAGCATGCAACCTAGACTGGTTCAAAAAAGAACCGAAAAATGAAGAAAAAGAAGTCATTATTCCAGATGACTCAGTTTCTGACAGCACTTTGCTTAGCGAAGACACTACTCATGTGAAAACAGACAGTGTGAAGGTAAAGCATTAAAATGCAATTAAATTGGTGCGGGCGGCGCGAAGCGCCGCCCGCATTTTTTTGATAAGCTCATTAAGAATATTTTTATCATAATTGACCGTAATTTTTTTTCATATTTTTTTTGGCACGCCAATTGAAATACAATAGAAAAAACGATATGAAAAAATTATTTACACTTTTGCTTACAGTCAGTTTACTGGCTGACGTGTTCGCATCTTCTGAATTATTTGTCAGAATTCGAAAAAATGGCAATTTTATCGTTTCAGTGAACAACCAGACTATTCAAAATAATTCGAGCGTATTCAGATTCTTTGATTTAAATACAGGTTACTGCACGATTACTGTCCGAGAAAATTCATGGAATAATATGATTGTTTTCCAACAGAGCGTTCCTATTCGCAATGGTTACAGATATGTAGCAGAAATCAGCCCGCGCTATGGCATGCGTCTTATTGCCCGTTATCCATTTGTACAAACAAACTGGTATCTGGATAATGTCAATACCAATGTGCAAAAACCTTTTTATTACGGAAATCCTTACAACAACGGTAATCACAATGGCTGGTATAATAAAAATAAAAACAATCAGGAGAATGACGATGATGCAGGATGGTATAACAATAATTGGAACTCTGATGATGTTTACATAGATGATAAGGAAAACTGGAATGGCAACTGGAATAATGGAACTGGACAAGACAATTACACTAATTCAAACTCAGGCTGGTATAACCCGAATGATAATAATGGAGGATGGCAGAATGCTAATCAGCAAAATCAGAATCAAAATGGGAATGGTCAATACTATAGTAATACATACGGAAATAAATCGCCGATGACTGATACTGAGTTGCAAACCTTAATTACAACGATGAAAGGAGTGAGTTTTGAAGAAAAAATGATTGATGTTGCCAAATCTGCTACAAAAAACAGATGGGTAACTACTCAACAAGTTAGACAAATGTTAGATTTATTCAGTTTTGAGAAAAATAAACTGGATTTGGCAAAGTATTTGTATGACTTTAGTTCAGACAAAAACAATTATTATACCTTGGTAAGTGCATTCAACTTTAGTTCCAATCAAAAAGAACTTTCGGATTATATAAAAAATCATAAATAGGGTTAACCTGTTTTTCCATAATGTGTGTTTTTGGGATGGCGCGCCACAGGCGCGCCATCCCTTTTCTTTTGAAAATTACTACCTACCTGAGTTCGGGATAAGCGTTTCAATTAAAAAATGTTGATTTTTTTTATCAAAAACCACCTCCTTTCTATTTCACCTCCTTTTTTAAGGATGTAGGATAAAATGTGAAATCAACTATTTTATTACCTTATTTTTTTTAACCCGAACTCAGGTTACTTGTACCTGAAATTATTTGCAATTTGCCTGATATGCTGAAGATGATTGTAAACAAAAAATAGAGAACAGCAAAAGCAATTTCTCTCACATTATTAAATTAAATATATGTAATACTATTTTTATACTATGATAAAAAATACATATAGAATATTTATAGTGTAATATTAGAATCTAAAATTAAACAAAACGAACTTTAAGTATTATAAATAAACAACGGCTCGTCTAAGGCGAGCCGTTGTTGTGTTAGTTTTAAGGTCTTAGCGATTATTTAGGAATATTAAAAAGTGTGCACACTTCATCATAGCTCATTTGTGTAAGCGGTTTTGATAATCTTAAATGTGTGGTAGCCGGGATAATGACATATCTAAACATATTATTAGAAGATGGAGTACTAGTTAATGTAGTCGTAAATCTTATATTACCTACCGTTAAAACATAATTCCAAAGTACTTTTGATGTATTACCTGTTGTAGCTGGTAAGGGTCTAATATTTGAACCATCACCCGTTAATTGAGTAAATGCTAATACAATGCCTTTATCAAGTATGTCTTGTGTGACTTTAACTTCTGATCTATCAAAATAATAAGCTTCATTACCACCAGACGCTGTCCATGTTCCAGCCTGAAACCAATCTGAGTACATGACATTTGCATTACCATCTGTTCCGTTTGTACCATTTGTACCGGCAGGTCCTTGTGGTCCCTCTTTTGTACATGCTATAGCTGTTATCACTAATAACGCCATAAAAATTTGAAGTAGTTTTTTCATAATAAATAATTTTTAGTACTTCAAATCTATTTTATAAAAGCTGAATAGGTATAATTAATGAGTATTCGGTATGTTTAATTGAGTATTCGGTAATAGACTAAACTTTTGAACAGTTAATTTACACCAAATTTATCCAGCTGCTGTTTTTATTTCATAACTTTAACACATGAAGAAGTCTAAATTGCTGATTGGCATCATGTGTATTGCATTTATTTTTACCACATGTAAAAAAGAAAATAATACGGAAGTAAAAGTTTTATTTCATTCATCAGGAAAAACGGCTGTAGGCAGAAGTTTTACTTTTAATAAATTCAATGTTTATCTTTCCGATTTTTATTTGCTCAATGCCATAGGGGATACTACTTATATCAAGGATGTGATGCTTGCGAAGTTAAATGCCGATAATTCATTTTCTACGGATGTTCCAAAAGAAATTCAAAAATTCGGTTTTTCGTTTGGATTAAGTCCGCAACTGAACAACAGTCTACCCGAATCTTTTCCTGCTTCGCATCCACTATCTGTTGAGCAAGATATGTATTGGGGGATGCTAAAATATCGTTTTCTGGTTATTGACGGCGGAAATGTAGATACCTCATACGCACGGAATCAAACTCCTGTAATGCCATTTTCCTATCATTTAGGTACGGATACGTTATATCGAAAATTGGTATTTAACCGACCTGTTGTTGATGGTGATAAAGTAAAAATAGTGCTGGATATCGATAAACTTTTTGTGTTAGACAGCACTCGATTTAACTTGAATAATTTCAGCAATCACAGCGATCCGGGACAAATTCCTAATGCTATTAAAATGGTTGATGCATTTATTTCGGGTATAAGTGTACAATAATATGAGTAAGCCTAAAAAAATACATCAGATTTTTGCTGCAATTGCTACAGTGTTGTTTTATATAATTGCTTGTACAAAAGATACTCCTACTGAAACTCCTTATGTAACTACACCCTATTCGCCACCTGTAATTTCAGGCTTCAGACCTATGCCACAGGATTCGTCAAACCCGATGACGTTGGAAGGAATTGCACTGGGAGAAAAACTTTTTTTTGATCCCATTTTATCTAAAAACAATACCATTTCTTGCTCAAGCTGTCATAAAAAAGAAAATGCATTTTCCGACCCGCGTCAGTTTAGTCTTGGTGTAAATGATTCGGTGGGTAAACGTAATGCTTTAGCTTTAATCAATCTGGCATGGTATCCCAATAATTTCTTTTGGGATGGTCGGGCTCATTCTCTAAATGAGCAAGCTGTTTTTCCTGTAGAAGATACCAAAGAAATGAATTTGTCTTGGACGGAAGCCATATCTCGCCTACAAAATAATGCTACTTATACGGATATGTTTAAAAAGGCATTTAACACGAAGACCATTACCCGCGACTGGGTAACAAAAGCCTTAACGCAATACGAAAAAACATTACTCTCTTATAATGCACCAATTGATAAATATTTCAGGGGAGAAGCACCATTAGATACTTTCGTTCTTAGAGGTATGCAGGTATTCAATTCCGAACGCGGCGATTGCTTTCATTGCCATACGACCAAAGAACTGTTTGTTCATCCAACCCGCTTTTTTGTAAATAATGGAATGGATCTTGCACCTACAGGCACTGAATTTGCCGACTTAGGACTTGGTGCCGTTACACACAATCCGTCGGATAATGGAAAATTTAAGTTGCCCACACTACGCAATCTGGCATTTACAGCACCCTATATGCATGACGGAAGATTCAATACTTTAGATGAAGTGATAGAATCTTACAATCGTGGACCACAAAACTCACCTACGGTAGAGCCTATTTTAATAGAAAAAGCGAATATCCGCTTGACTAATACCGGAGTTTGGGGCTTGCAGCTTTCACCACATGAAAAATATTGCCTGAAGCAGTTTTTACTGGCTTTATCTGATTCTTCTTTCGTGAATTAATATTACGATTGCACTTCGAATGATTAATTAATGCTGCCTATTTTTTGTATAGATGTCATAGTATTCTTGTGCCGGTTTTTATAAACAGCATATTTCAATAAACAAAAAACCTTATCTTAGCAAAAAAGAATTTTATGAATTTTCCAACGGAATTAAAGTACTCTAAAGAACACGAATGGATACGTATAGATGGCGAAATCGGTACGATTGGCATTACTGAATTCGCTCAAAAAGAATTGGGTGATATTATTTATGTAGATATTGACTGTGTAGGCGATAACTTAGATAAAGATGCTATTTTCGGAACAGTAGAAGCAGTAAAAACGGTTTCTGATTTGTTTATGCCGGTGGCGGGTGAAGTACTTGAATTTAATGAAGCGCTTAAAGATAAACCCGAACTTGTAAACAGTAAACCTTATGAAAACGGTTGGATGATTAAAATTAGAATCACTGATGCCGGTCAATTGTCAGACCTACTGGATAGTGATGCTTATCAGGCATTGATAGGCAAGTAATGAAGTTTGTACATTGACACTTTCAAAATTTTTATATAAAGTCATGCCTGCGCTTTTGTGGTCGGGCATGATTTTCTTTTTGTGCTTTCTGCCCGGTAGCAAAATACCAAAAGAAGACTGGCTGGATAAGATTTATTTCGATAAAATTGTACATGCAGGCTTATACTTTATCTTGTTTTTTCTGCTCTTAAGGATTCCATTTCGAATCAATACTAAAACAATTTTGCTGGCTATAATTTTTTGTATGGTTCAAGGCATT
>CAYVGM010000112.1:0-8452 GCA_964451125.1 uncultured Chitinophagales bacterium | reverse complement strand
AGGTGGCTGTTCCATCACATCCGTTTGTCGTGCCTGTTACGGTATAAGTTGTCGTAGTAGTCGGACTAACAGAAATAGTCGCACCTGTTGAACCGTTATTCCAGCTATAGGTAGTCGCTCCACTTGCTGTAAGTGTGGCTGATTGACCATTACATATTGAAGTTGAATTTACACTTACTATTGGATTCGGTTTTACAGTCACAGTAGAGGTGGCTGTTCCATCACAACCATTAGTCGTGCCTGTTACGGTATAAGTTGTCGTTGTGGTTGGACTAACAGAAATACTTGCACCAGTTGCTCCTGTATTCCAAGTATATGTTGTTGCTCCACTTGCTGTAAGTGTGGCTGATTGGCCATTACAAATTGAAGGGCTGTTTACCGTTACCGTTGGTTTTGGTTTTACAGTTACAGTGGATGTGGCAGTTCCATCACAACCATTAGTTGTACCTGTTACGGTGTAAGTAGTCGTTGTGGTTGGACTAACAGAAATACTTGCACCTGTTGCACCTGTATTCCAGCTGTAAGTTGTAGCCCCGCTTGCCGTCAATGTAGCACCTTGCCCGTTACATATAGAAGGACTGTTCACGCTTACAGTAGGATTTGGTTTTATTGAGATGGTAATAGATGGGCTTGTAGCCGGGTTACCGGATGTACAACTCAAATCACTAGTTAGTTTTACAGTTACAACATCATTATTATTAAATGTTGCTGAAGTATATGTTGAAGAATTTGAACCGACCGGATTTCCATTTAAATACCATTGATAAATTGGACTCGTGCCACCATTCGTGGGATTTGCAGTTAATGTTAAAGAAGTTCCAGGACAAACAGGCGTATTTCCTGAAATAGAAACTGAAACAGCTGATGCAGCAGTGTGGGTTATTGTTATCGTATTACTGTTAGCAGTTAACCCGCTATTACAAGATGCATTACTTGTAACTTTTACATAAACTTGTGCATTGTTAGGAAGTGTATTATTTGAATAAGTAGATGAATTTGTACCTACGGGAGAACCATTCAAATACCATTGATAGGTTGGATTTGATCCTGCATTGGATGGAGTGGCAGTGAAGGTAACATTTGTACCCGGACAAATTGAAGTTGCTGTAGCTACAATAGCTACTGTTGGTGGAGTGTTGGCTACAGTAATTGTTTTAGTGGATGTAACTAAGCAACCTCTATCACTAGTTACTGTCAAAGTGATTGTTTTTGACCCCGTTGTTGAGTAAGTAACCGCCGGAGGGCTCTGACCATTAAATGTAGCTGGAGTAGCTCCGGAGCCAAAATTCCAAGTCCATTGTGTAAGTGTACCCGCAGGTGGCGGGGTAGAAGCATCTGTAAATGTAATGGCATCCCCAGGGCAAATAATATCATCCGCGTCATTGTCATTAATTGTGGCTATAGGTCCTTGAAATTGAGCAGTACCTCCAAAAGAGATTGTTAAACCTAATGCAGAATTGTCATTATTTAATACTAATGCATAACTTTCACCTGCAATTACATTTAATTGGCTTAAATAGTCATCATTCGCAGAAGGACAACCAGAATTTTCACTTACATCTGTTGATGTAGTATTTAATCCAGTTGTAGACCCAGCGCACATATTTGAGGCCATACATCTAGTAACCTGTTTGCCGGTACAATTAGAAATTCCGTTAGGTAGTTTATATAAAACAAAATCAATATCATCAACAGGATTTGATGGAGTTATGTTAAAGTTAAATGTACCCGATGTTGCAAAAGTAAATGCATACCAAGCAGAATTTTCTTCAATATTTCCCATAAATATATTCCACTGAAAACATGCCGCTGAATTCAATTCAGTAGCATTATTACCTGCACCAGAAAAACCAGGTATAGTAAAAGTATTTTTTGAACATAGTACGACTGCACTATTACAATCTGCCTGTCTGTTAGGTACTGGATTGTAGTTATTAATACAATATTGAAAAGTACCATTATTAGAGTTAAACCCATCTACTCTAAAATAATAAGTATCACCAGGTACCAGACCTGCCGCATAGATTTGTACTATGTTTTGCCCAGCAGGAGCAGAAGCACATTTTATTTCCGGTAATGGCACGGTACCACATAAGTTTGGAACTAAAGCTAATTGCGGTCGTACTAAAGTTCCACCAGCCGGGTTGCCATTTGCACCATTAATAGTAATAATTACATCTGTTGCAATAGCTACAAATTTAAACCAAACATCTTCAACAACCCCACTACCCCAACATGATGCAGCTACATAACCACCGCCCGTCAATGCATCATCAGTTGCAGCTACATTTGTACCAGCTCCATTAGCTGAACAATAATTGGATACATTTGGAATCAGTATAGCATTTGCACAATTATCGTTAGCAGGTTGAGCAATTGCTAATAACGTCGTTATTGTACACCATAGTAGTGTGTATATTTTCTTATTCATAAGTCAGTTTTCCTCCTTAAAAATAAAAAAAAATTACTGAATTATTAAAAGTTGCCCCTATTCATAACTAACAATATGAATTTTATCAACATGGAAGAGCTTAATTAATTAATACTGCTTATCTCTAACTGTCAAATACAAGATAGTTAGAGTGAAATTTCTTACTTTTGTGTACAATTTAATAAGAATGAAAAAATTAGTTTTAGCTGTATCAATTTTTATAGCCTACAATTTACAAGCTCAAGTAAAACTTGACAAAGGCATCATGATGGAAAAAAAGAATGCATTTTATGATTCCATTATACGTATGAATGATGCTTACAGCGAACCAAAATCCGCGTCTAAAAAAATGGAATTGAAAATGGACTTTTCCGGTTTGGATTATCCTAAATCTATAAACGATTTTAAAACGATAAAAGCCATCAATCCCGTATCACAGGGCAATACAGGCACTTGCTGGAGCTTTAGCTCTATATCATTTTACGAAGCAGAAATAGCCCGTTTAACCGGTAGTGTGATTGACCTTTCTGAAATGTATAATGTGTACTGGCAATACGTGGAAAAGGCAAAAGAATTTGTCCGCACGCGTGGAAACAGCGTTTTTGATGAAGGCTCAGAATCAAATGCCACCCAACTGATGATGAAAAAATACGGCACTGTTCCTGCTTATGCTTATACAGGCATGAAAGACGGTCAGCCTTTTCAAGACCATTCAAAAATGGCTGATGAAATGAAAGCCTATCTCCAAAGTATAAAAAATAATAATGCGTGGAATTCGGATGAAGTTGTAGCAACGATAAAGTCTATTATGAACTTTTACATGGGTACACCTCCGACAACAGTGGAATGGAAAGGTATAAATATGTCGCCTCAAGATTTTATGAAAAATATTTGCAAACTCAATCCCGATGATTATGTAGAACTGATGTCATTTGCCAATGTGCCTTATTGGACAAGACAAGAATATGCAGTACCAGACAACTGGTGGCATTCTAAAGATTATGTGAATGTACCGCTTGATGTTTATATGTCAACTTTGAAAAAGGCTGCTGCAAATGGTATATCTGCCGTAATCGGCGGTGATGTAAGCAATGAGCCTGGTATGTATAACAAATACGGTGTGGCCATGGTACCGTCTTTCGATATTCCTTCAGCATATATTGATGAAAATGCACGCTTGTTTCGCTTTTTGAATGGCACTACTACAGACGATCACGGAATGCACATGGTTGGCTATTGCGAAAAACCAAATGGCACATGGTACTTGATAAAAGACAGTGGCAGCGGTGGACATAATAATATGTATGCCGATGGTTATTGGTTTATGCATGAAGATTATGTAAAGCTAAAAATGACCACTTATACCGTTCCAAAATCTTTAGTGAAAGATATTTTGGATAAAGTAAAATAATTTGTCGGTATCAGCATGAATAAGGCTAAGCGATTATTTTCTTACCGTAACCTTAGTTATTTAGTTTACTTCTTTATTCTTGTTGGCATTATCTATCGCTTAGTTTTGTGGTGGATGAACAGAGGTATGTATATTGATGAAGCTAACTTGGCTCGAAATATTTACGAACGAAATTTTTTGGGATTAACCCGACCACTTATCTACGAGCAATTTGCTCCTCCCCTCTTTTTATTTATCACTAAAATCAATACGATTTTATTTGGTTTTGATGAGAAAGTATTTCGCTTGTTTCCTTTATTATCCGGCATAGCGACATTGTTTCTTTTCGTTAAAATTGCTCATCAATTTATTACTTTAAAATCGTTGTGGTATCCATTGGTATTATTGGCAACAGGAGCAATATATTTGCGCTATTCAACAGAATTTAAACAATATTCTTCAGATGCTTTCATCTCTTTACTCGTAGTATATACAGCCACTCGATTGTCAATAAATACAACGAAACCGATATTGTTTTTGATGGTATGGATTCTGCTGGGCTCTTTAGCTATATGGCTGTCCATGCCGTCCGTGTTTATACTTGCAGGAGTAGGAGCTTATTATTTTGCAGAAATCATCAGGACAAAAACTTACAAGCTAACTTACCTTCTGATTTTTATAGCTCTAACCTGGCTATTGCAATTTGGTTATTATTATTTTGCCATATTACAACCACAATCGCAGTCTAATTACTTGCAGCAATTTCATCACTGGTATTTTTTAGACTTATTACCTGAAAGTTTTAACGCTTTTAAAGCGCATAATGGTTTATTGCTAAAAGGACTTTTTGAAGCCATGTCCGGAAAGTTGTTGCTAAGTTTAATCTTGAATATCATCTTGTATATAACAGGAATATATTATACTGTCAAGATCAACAGAAATATGTTATTCTTGTTATTCTTACCCGTAATATTGACTCTTGTTGCATCTGCTTTGAAGGCTTATTCATTAATGGACAGGTTAATGCTATTTTATTTTCCATTAGGCTTATTGCTACTCGGAAAAGGTTTAGACTTTTTTATGCAAAAAGTGAATGCAGTCGTAATTAAAATTCCTGTCATATTGTTGTGTGTATTTACAGTTTTTAAATTTAACAAAATCAGTTATCTCACAACCAAACCACTTAATCTCGAAGCTGTTGATGATTGTTTAGACTTCCTGCTTACCCAAAATATCACTGCACATAATTTATATGTGCATAATTTGGCAAGTGGCGGCTATATCTACTATACCACAATTCATCCAAATAAAATAAAATGGAAATCACTGGCAAATGCCAACTTGCTCAACTGGGATGCAGATTATACTCAACTTTCTGTCCATGAGAAATCTGCAGTACTGACAACTTCTATGGGACAAGATGTAAAAGAGAAAGTCTGGGATAAAATAGCAATATCTAATACAATTCTAGCTACTTACGATAAAAGTGATGCTAAAGCAATGGTATTTGAAGCTAAAAAGTAACCGTTAATTAGTGTTTACTTTATTACAAATGGATATTCAATTTCCACATCTGTTTCTCCATTGGCATTCGTTATATCACCTGCACTAACGCCGGTGGCAAACTTATCAGGCAGATGTCTTAATACTAACTTGAATATGCCTTCGCCTCCTGTCCCATTAGATTTGCAACTAAAAATAAGTCCTATTGGTTTTCCATCTTCGTCGGTATCTTTATAAGTAAAATACTGTAATAAAGTATCCGGAGAAACTGAATAGAAAAACTGATGGGCTGTGCCTTCTTCCTCCACTTCTGCGGTAAGATTTTCTTCAGGATTACTTTGCTTATTCCACAATTGTATTTGTGAAATTAGATATGTATTTTTAGGCAAAGTATCAGTAGTTATGCTTGGTTGATTTGCCCCATCTCCGTCCAAATCTTCCCATTGGAATGTATAGTTTTGATTAGTCAGCGTATCAGTAAAAATAACTTTAACAGTCGTTATTAATTCTGCTTCATTTATCAAAACAGGATCTTTCTTTTTACAGCCAAAAACCACAAGCATACTTGTAATTAAGCAAACCTTATATAGTACTTTCTTTAGTTTCATTCAAATGCATATTTTATTCTAAAAATGATATTTGCTCCGGGCTCGTCTGTGTAGTAGTGAAAGCGGTTCAAATAGTTTCTGTAAGTTTTATTGGCAACATTTTCTGCCGATACGGAAAATTGCAAGGCGTTTTTTGTTTTTATTTTCATCGAATATCCTGCTTCTACATTCAATAATGTATAAGTGGGTGGTGCGGCTTTATAGTCTGTAATATCGCTTGGTATTCGTGTTTGCTTAAAGACTGTTTCGGTATTAATCGTTCCATAAAAATAATCGGAATGTTTGAACTCTACTTTTACATCTAACCCGAAACTAAGCTGGCCGGATGGCATATAAATCAAGTTGTCTTTAGTGTTCAAATTTCTGCCACGTACCAAACTCGATTTCATCCACAAGATAAAGTATTTATAAAAATTACTCTTGGCATAAAAATCAGCACCATACAACAGTGCATTCGTATTGGCATATTTAAACGCCGGAAATGCACCACGAATAGTTAAAACCGGATAACCGAGCGGATAATAATATATGTAGTTTTTGCTGTAATTGACATACGGATTCACTTCAATATGCAAATATTGCTTGTAATTACTTTGCAGACCAATTGCAAATTTCATATAGTGTTCATTTTGTAAATCAGGGTTGCCATACTCCATTACCGCTGCTCCATGGTGAAGACCGTTGCTGTACAATTCGCCAGGATTAGGAAAGCGTGAATTTGCTGTAAGAGAAGAAGATAAAACGATATAATTTTTAGGTTGCGTATAAGAAAAATAAATTCCTGCACCATAGTTATTAAAATTATAAACAGGCTTCTGCAACATTTTAGCGGCATCATAAAAAGCAGGCAAAAACCGAGTATATTCATAGCGGGCTGCTATTTGCCATTTGATATTTTTATGTGTAAAAGTTGACAAATGATAAACACCTGTATTGTACAACTGATAGTCAGGAATGAGCGGTTTTATTTCGGTTTCATAGTTATTGGAATTGTCCTTATATCCTACAAAGATGCCATTTTCTAAAGCGATAGCAATATCTTTTTGTGTGGTTTTAGAAAACTTATGAATGCCATTAAATTGCTCCGACCACAAGCGCATATCCAATGCCGGAATATCACTTCTTCCACCTCGCCGGATGTCATATTCTTTGCGTCTGTCTTGTTGGAAATTACATCTCAAAATCCATTCAGTATTGTTTTTTATTTTAACTACTTCAGCAATTATGGTATGATGGTTTACCTTTTGTTTCGGGTTATTTATTTGAAAAGAAAATGGCTCAATAATCAAAGGTTTATCAGCTTGGATGGCATTGAGCAAATCAGTAATATTTCCGATATGTGCACTGCGCAAAATGCCGATATTTTGATTGAAATAAGCATACTCCAAAGTGGCTTTCCAGTTTTTCTTAAATAAACTGATTCCTGCATTTACATTTCCTTCTCTGCCTGCCGTATTCGTCAGATTATAATTGGGTGCATGTGCATCGCCATTAATTGCATATAATCCGGCAATTTTATAAGCAATTCCCTTATCAAAACCTTGCTGCAACTGGGCAGAAACGGTATTTTTCCATCCATTCGATTGCAAGGAATATGCGGCATCGGCTTTCAGACTTTTGTGGTATTTATATTTATTACTTGAAATTTCAATATTTCCATTCAAAGCAGTAACTGCGAAGCGAATACCCGATAAATCATCATTTACTTGTATAGATGCGGCATCATACGGATTCATTTCCGGCGCATGTTCCATACCCCAATCTTGCGATTCTAAACGGCTGTTGTCTTTCACTATCGTAATCCGGCTTCCATACAAACCATACAAAACAGGCTTATTGATATTATTTCCTGACTTTATGAGATTTACGCCATTTATCGATTTTAAAACATTGCCCAAATCCTTCCCGCTATTTTTTGAAATATCAACTTTAGACAATTTATTTTCTTCTGTTTTTTTTATGTAAGTTGCTGTGGTTACAATTTCTTGCAATTGTTCCCAATGATGTTCCAAATAAAAATTCTTTTCTATTGTATGGCTAATATCCATTGGGATGGTATCATCTTTACAACCAATATGACTGATGATGATGTGGTACTTGCCGGGGCAAATATTTTCTACAACAAAATTTCCCAATGAATCTGAAGATGCGCCTTGTTTACTTTCCAGCAAATAAATATTGGCATCAACAAGACTGGAATTGTCATGTAAGTCTAAAATTTTACCAGTTAGTTTTAATGAACACGATTGGCTGTAGAGAGAATAGAAAAATAAATTGAATACGAGGTAGAGGCTGAATTTCTTCATGCAACAAAGTTACATAAAATCTAAAAAATGCAATATTGTTGCAGTTAAAATTTACTTAAAAACAAAACCAGCTAAAATTAAAAAACTTCATACTAAAAGAATTTTAAGTATGAAGTTAGTAAGAAAATAAACAAATTACGGAATGTACTTTATTCTGCTCCCATTTTTATTGGTGTATTATCTAAAATAGAATAGGCACCGTCAATTATCTTAA
>CAYVGM010000111.1:0-8494 GCA_964451125.1 uncultured Chitinophagales bacterium | reverse complement strand
ATGGCAGTAGGCAGTGGCAAAAAAGATGAACCGATGACCGTAAAAGTAGGTGATACGGTATTGTACGGAAAATACAGCGGAACAGAAATCAATATCGATGGTGCAGATTACTTAATTATGAGAGAATCTGACATTTTGGCTATCGTATAATGGCTTGAAAACATTAATCATTTAACATTAAAAATTATATAAAAATGAGTTCAAAATTAATCAGTTACAGTACAGAATCAAGAGATAAATTAAAAGCCGGCGTTGATGCATTAGCTAACGCCGTGAAAGTAACATTAGGTCCTAAAGGAAGAAATGTTATCATTGAAAAAAAATTCGGAGCACCGGCTATCACTAAAGACGGAGTAACCGTTGCTAAAGAAGTAGAGTTGGAAGATCCTTTTGAAAACATGGGTGCACAATTAGTGCGTGATGTGGCTTCTAAAACCAATGATGTTGCCGGCGACGGTACAACTACGGCTACCGTTTTAGCGCAAGCAATTATTGCTCCGGGCTTAAAATCTATTACTGCAGGTGCTAATCCTATGGATTTGAAACGCGGTATTGATAAAGCTGTTGGTGCAGTAGTTGCAGAGTTAAAATCTATTTCTGAAAAAGTGGGAAAAGATTTCAGCAAAATCAAACAAGTAGGTACTATTTCTGCCAATAATGACGAAGAAATTGGTCAGTTGATAGCACAAGCTATGGAAAAAGTAACTACAGAAGGTGTCATTACAGTTGAAGAAGCGAAAGGTACAGAAACGTATGTAGATGTAGTAGAAGGTATGCAGTTCGACAGAGGTTATATCTCTCCGTATTTCGTAACCAATGCAGATAATATGGAATGCGAAATGGAAAAACCGTATATTCTTATTTACGATAAAAAAGTATCTTCTATGAAAGACTTGCTCCCGGTTTTGGAAAAAGTAGTTCAAACAGGAAGAGCTTTATTGATTATTGCTGAAGATGTGGAAAGCGAAGCATTGGCAACATTAGTAGTAAACCGTTTACGCGGTTCATTAAAAATTGCCGCAGTTAAAGCACCAGGCTTTGGAGACAGACGCAAAGCTATGTTACAAGATATTGCTATCCTTACGGCAGGCGAAGTTGTAACGGAAGAAATGGGCATGAAATTAGAAGACACGCAATTAAACCAGTTGGGAGTGGCAGAGAAAGTAGTAATTGATAAAGATAATACGACTATCATCAATGGATCGGGTAAAAAAGTAGATATTCAGGCTCGTGTAAACCAGATAAAAGCACAAATAGAAACGACAACTTCTGATTATGACAGAGAAAAACTGCAAGAGCGTTTGGCTAAATTATCAGGCGGTGTGGCCGTATTATATGTTGGCGCTGCTACTGAAGTGGAAATGAAAGAGAAAAAAGACCGTGTAGATGATGCATTACATGCTACTCGTGCCGCTGTAGAAGAAGGCATTGTGCCGGGAGGTGGTGTTGCATTAATCCGTGCTCAATCGGCATTAGATAAATTGAAAGGCGCAAATGAAGACGAGCAAACGGGTGTAGATATCGTAAAGATTGCTTTGGAATCCCCACTTCGTCAGATTGCTGAAAATGCCGGCGTAGAAGGCTCTATTGTTGTATTTAATGTGAAAAACGGCAAGAAAGACTATGGTTATAATGCCAAAACGGAAACTTACGAAAATTTATATAAATCAGGCGTAATTGACCCAACTAAAGTAACTCGTGTAGCATTAGAAAATGCGGCATCAATTGCATCAATGATATTGACTACTGAATGCGCAATTGTAGAAAAACCTACCAAAGAAGCACCTGCTATTCCGGGTGGCGGAATGCCGGGCGGAATGGGTGGAATGATGTAATATTTTCTCATTCAGAAATAGTAAAAACGTCGGCAATTTTGCCGGCGTTTTCTATTTTGTATGCTGTTTAAACTTTTAGTTTATTACTGATTATGCGAATCGTCGCGATTGATATTTTGATAAGCACACATGTAAATAATACCCGGATAATTTTCGATAAGACTATAATTATGTGTGGCAATGACGACTGGTGTCTTTGTTGTTTTGTGAATGTTGTAAAGCAAATTCATAATTTCTTCTGTTGTTTCAAAGTCCAGATTGCCGGTCGGTTCGTCTGCAATGATTATTTCAGGAGAATTTAATAAGGCTCTGGCGATGCCGATACGTTGTTGCTCGCCTCCTGACAGCTGACCCGGAAAATTATTAAGTTTACTTTCTAAGCCCACCATTGCTAATGCTTCTTGAATTTTAGTTTTTATCTTTTGCTTGTCTGTCCATCCGGTAGCATGCAGCACATATTCCAAATTTTCGTTTATCGTTCGGTCTTTAAGTAGTTTGTAATCCTGAAAAACAATGCCCAATCGCCTGCGCAAAAGGGGCACGGCATCACGTTTTAATGTTTTCAGATTATAACCGCAAACTGTGCCTTCACCATCATTAAATTCCAAATCTCCATACAATATTTTTAATAAGCTGGTTTTGCCGGTGCCAGTTTTGCCAATGAGATAAATAAAATCACCGGATGAAACTTCAAAGTTGACATTATCCAGCACGAGTACTTGACCATATTTTACTTTGCCGCCTTTAATTTGAATTAAACGAGTTCGGGCTATACTTACTTCAGGATTGTTGATTTCTACAGCTTCTGACATTATTAGATATTTATGGAATAAAGTTAAAAAGCAATATACGTCTTGATTTGCGTATTTTTGCCCACATGTTGAAAAATGATTTAATCTTAAAAGCAGCCAGGGGCGAAGCCACAGAGCGTGTACCCGTTTGGATGATGCGGCAAGCAGGCAGAATATTGCCGGAATATCGCGCAGTAAGGTCATCTGTAGCCGGCTTTAAAGAATTGGTGAAAAATCCGGAATTGATTAGCGAAGTAACTATTCAACCAGTTGATATTCTTGACGTGGATGCGGCTATCATATTTTCTGATATACTGGTAATTCCCGAAGCAATGGGATTGAATTATGAAATGATAGAGAGCAAAGGACCGCTTTTTCCAAAAACGATACAAACTGCAGATGATATAGCTGCTTTGACGACAGATGTAGTGGGACAGCTTGATTATGTTTTTAAGGCAATACAGCTAACAAAAAAAGAACTCAATAACAGAGTACCCTTAATTGGATTTGCCGGAGCACCCTGGACAATTTTCTGTTACATGATAGAAGGTAAGGGAAGCAAAACATTTTCACAGGCTAAAAAAATGCTTTATACACAACCTGCTTTAGCTCATCAATTGCTGCAAAAAATAACAGATGCTACAATAGTGTATTTAAATGAGCAAATCAAATGCGGAGCAGACATCGTGCAGGTATTTGACAGTTGGGCAGGTGTTTTGTCAAAAGCACAATATATGGAATTTGCCTTGCCGTATATGCAACAAATTTCGGAGCAAGTAAAGTGTGTACCTCTCATCTTGTTTGCAAAAGATGCGCACTATATACTGCGTGAATTTGCACAAACATCATGCGCAGTAATTGGTTTGGATTGGACTATTGAACCGGAAACTGCTCGTCAGCAAACTACAGGTAAAGCCTTACAAGGCAACTTAGATCCGTGTGTATTGTATGCAGATAAAGAGGTTATTAAAAGCGAAACAGAAAAAATGCTGAGGGCATTTGGCAAAAGCAGTTATATCTGCAACTTAGGACATGGTGTATATCCGGATGTGGACTTTGAAAAAGCAAAATATTTTATAGATATTGTAAAAAACTTTCAGGAATAATTTGCAAAATTATATATTGAGCTTTCTATGTTCATTGTCAATTTTGAGCAAAGGTTGCTTTATCTGTACTTAGCTTTTTTATACTGCTATGTATAAGCCATAATGGAATAATACCAAATACCCCGAAGCTTGAATCTATTATTCTCCAATAAAATGGAATGCCTCGTATTGGCCCACAAATAAAAGCAAGTGGTATTACGCTAATACATGCTATCATTCCGAATTCAACTATCCAGATATTACGAACCGGATCTTTATAAACACCATAAAATAATACAGCAAGCAAAAGATGGGCAAACGCAAGCCAATCTGTACCATAAAATATAAACGGATAATTTTTAGCAGTTTCATGCACGCCAATACTTACTTGATTCAAGAAGCTGACAATTGAGCTGAGATGTTCTTGGATAAAATGATTTTCACTAAAAAAACGATCATATATATTAATTTCGGTTTCAATAGGAAATGCGGTTATGCCGCTAAGTGCTAACCCTACCATGAAAAAGACTGTCCAATGTCTGATATTTTGCAATCTTTTATTTTCAGAATTTCTCATAACTTTCAAATTTTCTGTAAAGTTATATCGAATTCAAGACTTGATTTGTAATTTAAATATCTTTAACAAAAGTCGATTTAGATACAATGTCGTTAGGTTAGTCAACTGTAAAATAGTTGATTTAACCTTACTTCCTCCACCTTCCGATTTGGGATGTTCAACATTAAATCATACTTAGTTTAACGACATTGGATTTAGATAATAAAATCTTCACCTACATGAAGCACATGAAGTGCTGCATTAAGATGATTTGATGCCTTCAATCTTTTTAATAGGTGCAGAGGCTCACTGGCTGGCTCTTCACTTAAATCAAAAGTACCGTAATGCATAGGAATAAAATGTTTGCCTCTTAATTCATTGCATGCTTGTACCGCTTCATCGGGAGAGGTATGCGCCCATTCCATTACATATTTGGGCTTGTATGCTCCAATAGGCATCAGGCAATAATCAAATTTGGGTATGTATTGTTGTATCTCTTTGAAATGTTTGTCATAGCCGGTATCGCCGGCAAAATAAATGCTTTTATACGGTGTAAATAGACCGAAACTACCCCATAATTCTTTGTTGTAATCGTGAATAAACCTGCGATTCCAGTGCTTCGCCGGTAGAAAAACGATGCGGACATTTTTTACAGAAAACTCTTGCCACCAAGCCATTTCAACAATTGACTTAAATCCACATGAGGCCAATAGTTTTGTAAATCCTAAGGGACATAACACACCTATATTAGGATTGTGTTGCACAATTTCTTTGAGCGAAGTAATATCCAAATGGTCACGATGACCGTGAGATAAAATAACCCAGTCGATATTATTTAACTGTTTAACCGGACAAGGTAATTTGTGTTTTTTTTTCAACCCGAAAGGAGAGGGGCTGTGAAATACAGGATCAGTAATTATGTGTAAACCATCAAGCTGTATATAAAAGGTGGAATGCCCAAACCAAACCAGTTTGTCATCATCAGTAAAATTAAGATTTGTATTATGTATGACTTGTGGTACAAATTTATCCGATTTTTTTTCTTGGTATTGCGGATTGCGTGTAGTCATCCATTTGATAAGTTGCTGATAAGGTAATTTGTCTTTTTTGTCATTAAAAACAAATTCACCATCCAGCACTAAATTGCCTCTTATATCATCCCTAATGAAAGGAAGTTTAGGGTTATAACGGTATTCTTTTTTCATAATATAAAAAAACCTGCCGTATTCCGACAGGTTTTTGATTTTAAGTGTATAGCAATTATTTAGCTTGTTTGAAATCAACACGTCTGTTGATTTGGTGTTGATTTTCGGTAGAAGCATCTTTTATCGTCGGATCCATTTTTCCTAATGGCAAGCGTTTAAATCTGTTTTCCGGAATACCATAGTTTTTCTTCAAGTAGTTGATAGCAGCATTCACACGGTTTTCAGACAATTTTTGATTGTACTCAACAGAACCGCGACTATCGGTATGACCTTGTACTTCTACAATTAAATCAGGTTTTTTCTTCATGGTAGCGGCTACTTTTTTCAATTCGGTAGCAGCTGCAGGAGTAATATTGTATTTGTTCAAATCGTAGTAAATCGAAATTAATTGCCAGTTATCGGTTTCTACTTTTACCGTATCTGTTACTTTTCCAACAACAGTTATAGAATCAGTAACCGTGCGTTTAACCTCTTCTGTTAAAATGGTTTTTACATTTTTGCAATTTTCAATCGGCAATTGTGGTGTAGAGTAAGGTTCAGGGTCATCACAATCCGGACAACCGTCTTTGTCACTGTCTAATGCCACACCTTTTGTATCAACAGGACAACCTTTTTTAGTATTTGGTTCCTGATCTAAGATATCCAGAACACCGTCTCCGTCTGTATCTTTCAAATCCACAGGTTTTGGAGCAGGTGGCGGTGGTGGTTGCATGGCAGCAATAAATGCTAATGGATTCACCCATTCAATATGTTCTTTTTGAGAACCGATTCTGCCAAATTTATAAGCAAAGTTTACATTAATATAGGCATAAGCATCGCGGTTGATTTTTGAAAGTGATAATTTGCCGTCTGAACCATCATAGTTAAATGCATCTAACTTATCTGAATTTAAGAAAACAAATACACCTTCTAAACCGATATCAAAGGATTTACTTACTTTAAATTTGAACCCGTTTGTAATCGGGAAAATGGTTTCCGTAAATTTATTGGTATAACCTCTAAGATACTTGGAATTGGCAATAGGCTTATCGTCTTTTACATTATACAATTGAGATGAAGTGCGTATAAAACCAATGCCTATTTTAGAATAGAAAGTAAAAATTCTGTTTTTAATCGGTTTTTTAGTGATTTGAGAACGGATATATTTATTGTAATTATTACCAATTCCTAACCAGTCAATATAAAAATTGACAGTAGCTTGATGAAAGAGTGTTGTTTTGAAATAAACCGGTTGGTCAAATCCCAACACTTTCCAATATTGTCTTTCTTCTGCAAAACCACCGCGGTCAACTGTTCTTCCTAAAATTTTCCCCAATGTGTAATCGACATTTAAACCAAATGCGCTTGTAAACATTTTAGTTAGACCTACACCACATGCCCATTGCAACTCGCTGGGTTTTTTAGTTTGACGCACCCAGTCATAACTTCTAATATCTGTGAAAGGAGTTGTAGTACCAAAATGTGCAACCAATAACCAATCTTTCAGGTATTTTTTGGTGTCAACTTTATACATTTTACTACTTGTTTTTTCATCACTTTTATCGGTCTTTTTTTTATCCGATTTTTGTGCAAATACAGATGCTGAAAATGTCAGCAATAGTGTTAAAAATAATACTTGTGCAAAGCTCTTTTTCATTAAATTCTAAATTTGGAATAAAGATAGTAAATCGCTTTTTAAATTCAAAGCAAAAAAATAAGATTAATTTATTACTCAATATAATTAAGATCTTTCCCAAACGTATCCTGCATTAGTCTTAATACAATAAACGCCAAACCAAAAACAATGATGCCGGTATAAACAGTAGCGAGTATATAGGTTTGTCCTGCCCGCAAGAAAATATCAATCATTACATTGATTACAGGTACGGCACCACGCACAAAATTAGGCACCGAAGTGGTTACTGTAGCTCGGATATTAGTACCGAATTGTTCTGTTGCCGTAATATTGAAAACAGCCCAGTAGCCGGCAGAAAAACCAATTATAGTACAAGCAGTATAAAACAGGTTGATGCTGTTTTTGCCGATAAATAAATAAAATGCGATTGCACAAATGGATAGACAAAGAAATAGGAATATGGTTTTATTTCTACTTCGTAAGCGCTGGCTGATATAGCCACTGCACAAATCGCCGAAACTTAAACCAATGTAATTGAACATGATTGCTTTTGCCGGATTAGGAATTTCTGCCATGTGTAAGGCTTGTCCCATCTCTTTAGAGAAGAAAATATAAGAACTGATAGTGTACCAAATGGGAATGCCCACTAAAATCACGCTGATGTATTTTCCAAATGTAGTCAGGTTTTTAACCAAGAGCAACAAATTGCCTTTTGATACTTTTGTATTTTCTTTTATATTGGCATACATACCTGATTCATGTACACCAATGCGCATCAATAAGAGTACTATTCCCATTCCGCCGCCAATAAAATAACTGGTACGCCAGTTGAATTTGCTGGCTATTAAACTGGCTACAACTGCACCAAATACACCTACGCTGGCAATTATCATGGTGCCGTAACCTCGTTTCTCCCTGCTCATACTTTCACTTACCAGTGTAACGCCTGCACCTAACTCTCCGGCAAGCCCAATGCCGGCAATAAAACGCAAGATTTTATATTGCTCGACTGTGGTAATCAAGCCGTTCAGAATATTGGCTACAGAGTATAAAAAAATGGAACCAAAAAGCACAGAAAGTCTGCCTTTTTTATCACCTAAAATACCCCATAAAATGCCACCAATAAGCATACCGCCCATTTGCCAGTTGAACAGCATTTTACCTATGACTCCCAAAGCGGCATCGTCAGTGATTCCTATGCCTTTGAGGCTGCTTACACGCACAACCCCAAACAGAACCAAATCATAAACATCGACGAAATACCCTAAAGCGGCTACGATGATAAGTAAGGTAACTTTTCTGTTTTGGGAGTTTTCTAATGGATCATCAACTGAAAATGCCATATTTATAATTAAATTAAGGAGTAAATGATATTCCGAATATAAGTATAATTAGTCAAGAATGCAG
>CAYVGM010000110.1:0-8506 GCA_964451125.1 uncultured Chitinophagales bacterium | reverse complement strand
ACCAGCTATATCAGATAATATGTTTTGCAATGATTTCAATTTGTCAGGGATTTAGTGTGAGTTGAATGTATGAGCCTTTAAAAATTGGCGTACCTGCCTGTACAGACTGGCTTGTTATTTTTCCCTTCCCTGAGAATTCAACGTGCAATCCTTTGTTTTCTAATAAGGCAATTGCATCATCAAGCAACATACCACTTACATCAGGTACTGCATTTTTATCATAAGTAACCTGAGCAATCGTTTTCTTATTCAGGCTGTCTGATTTAATTATTGCATATTCCCAATCATCGCTTATATCTGCTTTTAGCTTTAGCTTCTTATTCATATCTTTTATTACAGCGATATTCGCCAGCATATTTGGCATCGGATAAGCAGGAAGCGTGGTGTCTTTATTTACAGCAACTTCGTTTTTAATATTTGAGGTGATTATTTTATCTGCAATCGTCCTGAAAATAGGAGCTGAAACCGCACCTCCTGTAGTCAGCAAACCTTGCGGACCACCTACCACGACAATGCAAGAGTACATGGGATTATCTGCCGGAAAGAAGCCAACAAATGAGGATAGATTTTTATTGGTATATCCACTTGTGCTTTCGCTCATTTTAGCCGTACCTGTCTTACCGGCAATTTTATAATGTGTTGAACGAATGGAACGTGCTGTTCCGTTAGGATCTTCCACCACAGCTACCATAATATCTCTTGCCCATTGTGCAGCTTGTTCTGTACAAATTTTTTGCTTGGTTGTTTGTGGTTTAAATTCCTGAATAACTTTTCCGTTCTCGACAATGCGATGCACCAAATATGGTTTCATTCTATTTCCATTATTAGCGATAGCATTATAAAATGTAAGCATTTGAAGTGGCGTAAATTTTACTTCATAACCGTGTGCCATCCAAGGCAAAGACATATAGCTCCATGTTTGAGGTTTTCTAATCAGAGGTTGTTGCTCACCTTTTATTTCAACATGAGCTTTTTCTGTAAGTCCGAATTGTTCTAATTTATCATAAAATTTTTCACGATCATTATTATAAAACTTTGTCACCCATTTAGCGACAGCTACATTAGACGAAACCGCCAAAGCTTTAGCCGGAGTTAAAAAGGTGTATTGCTGATTATGCCCGTCATCCGTCAATAATACATCACCGAATTTTGCACTGGCATGATTCGTATTGATAGAATCTGACGGTGTGATAAAACCATCATCAAACAACGCCAGATAAGCAGCCACTTTAAAAACAGAACCGGGTTCATTGCGCGAACCTATTGCATTATTGTAGCGCTCGGAGTAAGTGCCATCCGAATTTTCACTTAAATTGGCAATGGCTTTTATCGCTCCGGTTTTCACTTCCATCAGTATAGCAGAGCCAAATTCAGCCTTGTATTCGGTAAGGGCATTAAGTAATGATGTTTCTGCAATATCCTGCAAACCCAAATCAATAGTCGTTATAATATCATAGCCGTTCTTAGGCTCAATTTGTCCTTCTCGTTTTAAAGGAATCCATTCGCCACCGGCTATTTTTTGTTTCAGCATCTTGCCTTGAACGCCTGATAAAACAGAATCGTATTTGTCTTCCAGACCAATATCTGGGGCATTATCACGAATCAACCCTATTGTTCTTTGTGCCAGATAACCATAGGGATTTTTGCGTTCCTGATACATCTCAACAATCAATCCGCCTTTAAATTTTCCTTCTCTGAATAGCGGCCATGTTTTGATTTTGTTGAGTAAGGTATAATCTGCCTTTTTCGTCAACAGATAATAGCGGTTTTTATTTTTACGAGCTTTTATGAGTTCTCTGCGATATGCGCTCTCTGATTGCTCGTGAAAATTAGCCCACATATAGTAAGCCAATGAATCTACGTTTTTATTAAAAATTACATCTTTCATTGCTTTAGATGCAAAATCTACATGCAACTCGAAATAGGGAATTGAAGTAGCTAATAACTTATCATCTGCGGAATAGATGTTTCCTCGTTCAGCAGGAATTTCAAAGATTTCTGTATTCAAGCTGTCCGCCAAAGATTTCCAATAGCTGTTTTGATAAGTTTGTATATAAAAGATTTTACCTAATACAGCAGCGCCAAACAACACACAGATTGCTCCTACAATATAAATTCGCAATATGATATTTGACTTGACGTTCATTCGTTGGTGATTGGTATTGATTATTGGTGATTAGTGATTTGTTATTGGTTATTGGTGATTAGTATTTGAATCTCTATACTTACTACTTATTACTTACTACTTACTACTTACTACTTACTACTTACTACTTCTTACTTTTCACTTTCTATTCTTATTTATTTCAATCTTTTTCGGTGGTTCTTGTAATGTTTTAAGTCCGTACGGTTCTACTATTTTTTGTAATTCGCTTTGTTTGCTTTTTTGGTTTAAGTCAGTTTTAGCAGTCATGTATTCCCATCGCAATTCTTTTATTTTCTCATTTTTTTTATTGATGTTCCTGTTCATTCTCACCGCCAAGTGACCATTGAAGACCTCCATCACTCCGATAAATACTATACTGATAACAAATAATGCATTGCGCATCACTTGCCCATAGTTTACCCAATCATCCACTCCCAGCAAGCGCAATACCATTTCAATCATACGCTGCAATCGGGCAAACAAAACACTTTCACTCTTTGCCGGTGGCACAGTGTCGTTTACTGCAGAGACGTTGCTGTCCTCTGTATTCGTATCTGTTACTATTTTTTCTTCCTCTTCCAATACTTTATTTTTTTTCTGCAATTCTAAGTTTAGCACTTCTGGCTCTATGATTTCGTTTTACTTCCTCTGCTGTCGCTTCTGTCGGTTTTTTATTAATCACAATCAAATCATGCATGTAATTACCAAACATATCTTTCTCAGGTTCGCCTTCGAATACTCCCATTTTCATAAAGTTTTTCACCGGTCTGTCTTCCAGAGAATGATAACTCATTACAACCAGTCTGCCTCCGGGAACTAACAAGGCTTTAGCTTGTTTTAAAAAATCTTTTAAGGCATTCACTTCGTCATTCACTTCCATTCTAATAGCCTGAAAAACCTGTGATAAATACTTTACCTCCTTCCCTTTTGAAACCGAACTGCAAATTGCTTTTAACTCGTCGGTTGTTTCAATGTGTTGCGCTGCCCTGTATTCCACGATTGCCATTGCCAGCGTTTTTGCATTCTGTACTTCGCCATATTCACTCAGCATTTTTTGAAGTTGCCCGGCTGAATAAGTGTTAATAATTTCTTTTGCACTTATGCCTTCATTTCTGTTCATTCGCATATCCAGTTCAGCATTGAAGCGAGTAGAAAATCCGCGTGAAGCTTCATCAATCTGATGTGACGAAATGCCGAAGTCAGCCAGAATTCCATTTACTTGCGTGATGCCATATAATTTCAAAAAACGAGTGATATGTCTGAAGTTGGCTTGTATCAGTGTAAATCGTTTATCTTGAGATACATTAGCCAAAGCATCTTCATCCTGATCAAATGCAAACAATTTCCCTTTACTGTCCAACTCATTTAAAATTGCTTTTGAATGACCGCCTCCACCAAACGTAACATCTACATAAATTCCATCCGGAATAATCCGCAAACCCTCGATACATTCTTGCAACATAACCGGAACGTGATACATGGCATTATGATTTGGCGTTATTAATTCTTGACCAAACCTCATCAGCCATATCTGCAAAATTTTCCGGCTCTACTATCGATGCGTTGTATGTGGCCGTATCCCAGATTTCAATCACATCATGCCAAGCAGTTATGGTTACATCTTCTTTAATTCCTACTTTTTCCAATAATCTTTTTGGTATCAGAATCCGTTCGTTGGTATCTTTTTCGACTGTTGATGCCCATTGATAAAAAAAGCGCAGGAAGTTGCTTTCATCTTTTCTGAAATAACTTAAGCGGTTCATTTCCAGTGTAACGGCATCCCATTGTTTTTTGGGGTATAGCCGCAAACAATTCATCATGCCTTTATTCATCACAAAACCACCATTACGCATGTCTTCCGGAAGTTGCTGCAAAAGATTGGCAGGCAAGCGCACTCTGCCCTTGCTGTCAACTTTTACTTCGTAATTTCCGGTTAATCCAATCATAAAATTTGTGGTATCATGTACAAAAATAGAAGATATTTGACAAAATCTCCCACTTTTTACCACAATTTGTCCCAAATAACAATGTGAATATCTCAAATTATGTTAATAACTCTGTAGATATCCAAAGGTATGATGTGCAAAATACTTTTGAAGTATAATAAAATATGGGATTGTTTATAAACAGGTGCTTATGAACAGAGTTGGGAAAAGGGGATAAAAATAGTTGAATTACTTAATAATGCGGTATAACATTATGTCAAATTATATATTTTTTAGAATAACATAAACGGGTAATTCTGTTCAACATAGAATATCTATAAAACCAATTAAGAGAATTCTATAAATAAGTAATCAAAATGAAATATTGACTTTATAATCTCCGTTAACTTCCACAACTATGCGAAAACCTCCATCTACTTGCTGTATTTCGTTCTTTACAATATTTGTTCCCGTGACAACGGGTGTTCCATGTCCTGATGGCACCCAAAGTATCGTTGTGCCGTAGCCACTAAGTGAGGCATATAAACTTAATTTGCCCGTATTAATATCAGAAGTCAAGTAAGTAGGTTGGCCTGCAATGGCAATTGGCCTGCTTCGGGATAATGCTCTTAAATATTCGTTATTGACATTTCCTGTAAAATTTCCGTTTTTATCCAATTCAATTAATGCCATATTAGTAGTGGGATATTGTAACCCATCATAGCTGATACTGTGCGGATCTCCCGGTGCTTGTGCCCACTGCCAGTAAGTAGAGCTTCCGAAGCCGGCATCTTCTTTTGCTGCAAAACGAGCCAGTTTTGAGCTGTCAGTCGCATAACCGTCAAAAAAGCCATACTCACCAATCAGCATAGGTGTTTTAAATAATGCAGAAATGGTTTTCAGCAAATCATAACCTTGCTCAATGGTAAGTGCATAAGATATAGCTTCAAAATATGTGTGCGGTGCAAAGGCAATGTTTTTATCGTTTGTAAAACCAAGTGACGGAATAAAAGGAAGTGGATTTCCATTTTGCGTGATACTGGTCTCAAAAAAAATGATATGCTGAAAGCCGTTTACTGATTGCTCTGCCGCGCGAATACGACGTATGGCATCACTATAAAATCTGCTCATTTTTGAAGAACCATTTAAAAGATTACTATAACCGAGTCCCGGTTCATTGAATAAATCATATCCCAATACATTTTCGTATATACAGCAATTTTTAGCCAACTCCGCCCATGCATTCAGGCATGCAGTTTGAATATTTAGTTTGTTGTTCCAAAAATTCTCAAATGCGTGTACTACGGCTGGTGCACTTTCACGATCAGCTGTTGTTCTGCAAGTAGATACATTATCGGTTAGAGTAGCCCATAGCGGTGCACCATCCCAGCCTTTATTAGGTTTATCGCAAACGATGACTGTTGGTGTTGCTATGTATTTTCCCCAAGCATCCTGGTGCATATCTATCAACACATACAAGCCGTATTTATCGGCTGTACTAATTGCATCTTTTATTTGCTGTATATAATGATAATCATATTTTCCTTGCACAGGCTCTAATTTACTCCAGCTAAATAATAAGCGTACGCAATTAAATCCTTGAGCTGCCATCAGTTTAAAATCTTGCTCATCCACCGCTTTTTGTGTGGCAACAGCGGGGTTAGCCTGCCAATAGTCGCCCAGACAATTGTAATTCACTCCGCGCAATATCGTATATCTTCCGGATGCATCATAAATACCGGGATGAGTGCCGGTTTCTGCATGCAAGAGTCTTGACGATAGATTTGAAACTTCATTTTTCTTACAGTTAGAGGCAAAGAGTATAAAAAAAGCTATAAGGTGTATATGTTTAACTTTACTTGCCATTGCTATTGATTTCATAAATTTAAGATAATCTGCAAATTATTGCTGCAAACAGAGCAAATAAATTAGTTCTTATTTTTAATAAAAACAATTTGTAATTTAAAATAAAAGAGGCTATCTCTCGATAGCCTTAAATAGTATAAAATCTTTTATTACAATTATTCATCATCGTCATCATCAGTATCATTATCGCTTTCATCATCATCGTTGTCGTCATCATCGTCGTCATCTTCCTCCTCCTCATCATCAAATCCGTATTCCAAATCATCAGCACTTCTTACTCTGCCTTTAGATTTTGATTTTGGGGCATCATCATCATCACTTCTGTCAAATTCATCAAAATCTCCGCCTGCACCAGCAGGAATTTCTTTTTCTGCGGGTACGTTTACTTCTGTGAACATTTCATCTTCGTCATAATCGTCAACCATTTTTTGCAGTTGTGTAGAAACTTTCACCAAATAGGATACATCTTCCAATTCGATTGGGACAGCTGACACCATTTCCTTTTTAGCATTCATAAATCGTATAATTGCCTTATTATACCCATGAGGATATTTTTCAGATAATGACCTTAATACTTCATCAGGTACATTTTTATAATCAACGATAACTTTGCGTTTAACTCCCGGCTGTGGTGCTGGCAAAACCGGCTTTACAGGAGGCGGCATATCAGATGTTTTTACCTTCTTTTCCGGTTGTTTTTTCTCTTTAGACTTAGTTATTGTTGTCTTGCTTGAACTATCTTTTACGGGTTTACTCTTTTCAACTGCAATTTTTGTTGATTTCGGAGTCGGTTTTATTTCTTTTTCAATTTTGACCGGCGTTTTTAGCTTTTCAGCTTGTTTTTTCAATTTCGCTTCTGGCTTGGCGGGTTCAGATTTCTTAGACACTGGTTTTGAGGATTTAGTTGGAGTTACGGAAGTAGGTTTAGCTTTTTTAACAGGTGTTAGCTTTTTATTTTTAGTCGTATTTTTTGTGGGTTGAGCAACAGGCTTTGTTTTTTGCACAACAGATGTCGCTTTATTAGTTGGAGCAACTACTTTCTTAACTATGGGTTTAGCTTTTTGTATTGTTGCTTTAGTTTCAACTTTAGTTTTTAGTGCCGGTGTTTTTTTTGCAGTTGCGCCTTTTTTAGTTTCTGGTTTAACTGTTTTTTTTGCAACCGATTTAATTACAGCTTTCTTCGCAGGTGCTACCGGAGTTAATGTTTTAGCTTTTGCCTTAGCTTTATTATCCTTTGGTGCAGGCTTTGAAACTTTAGCTTTAGAAACAACAGTTTGTTTAGCCTGTGCTGCTTTTTTAGCAACCGGCTTAACTGTCTTTTCTGTTTTCTTTTGTTCTTTCTTGCCCACCGAAAATATATTCTTTATGAGTTTTGAAATCATTGCCTAAATGTAAAATGAAATCTTTAATAAATGCAAATGTTTTTAAAAAAAAATTTCACTTACATATAATTTTTCGAATTGCTGATTTCATTTCCAAATAATAAAGTCATGCAACTAATCTTGTTTATTACATAAAACGTCGAAAACGTCCTGCAGTAATTAATAACATTGCTTTAATTTATCTCTTTTTACTTTTGAGTGGTATTTAATTTTTAAAGAGTATGATTACAACCGATATATGCATAATTGGCGCAGGTCCAGTTGGATTATTTGCCGTATTTGAGGCAGGTTTATTAAAAATGCGATGCCATTTGATAGATTATCTCCCGCAAGTTGGAGGACAGCTCACTGAAATTTATCCCAAGAAACCGATTTATGACATACCGGGATATCCGGTTGTACTGGCTCAGGAATTAATCACCAATTTAATGGAACAAATTAAGCCGTTTGAGCCGACTTTTACCTTAGGGCAACGAGTGGAACTAATTGAAAAACAAGGAGACCAATCTTTTATTGTAACAACAGACCACAATGTGAAGGTACATGCAAAAGTAATCTGCATAGCCGGAGGATTAGGCGTTTTTGAACCTCGCAAACCTGCTATTGAAAATATTGTCAATTATGAAAAGCGCGGTGTAGAGTATATGGTTTTAGATCCGGAGAAATTCAGAAATAAAAAAATTGTCATTGCCGGCGGTGGCGATAGTGCATTGGACTGGACTATCTTTTTAGCCGATGTGGCCTCAGAACTAACGATGGTGCATCGTGGTGAAACATTCAGAGGGGCTCCCGACAGCGTAGAAAAATGCAAAGACTTGGCTGAGTCCGGAAAAATCAACATGGAAACCAGCTCTAATGTAACGCATTTATTTGGCGAAAATCATTTGGATAAAGTGCGCATCACGCATAATGATACTTCTTTCAAGGATATAGACTGTGATTATTTCCTGGCTTTGTTCGGTTTGAGCCCTAAGTTAGGCCCAATAGCAAACTGGGGATTGAATATTGACAAGAATGCCATTGAGGTGAACACGGTAGATTATTCGACGAACATTAAAGGAATTTATGCCATTGGCGATATCAATACTTACGAGGGCAAAATGAAGCTGATTTTATGCGGATTCCATGAAGCGGCATTAATGGCGCAAAGTGCTTCTGAATTGCTAATCGGCAAAAAACCACTTTTG
>CAYVGM010000109.1:4235-8647 GCA_964451125.1 uncultured Chitinophagales bacterium | reverse complement strand
CTCATTATCAGGCAAAACATAGAAAAATAAAAATTGCGACTGATGCCGAATAAAATGATAAATACCCCAAACCCAAACACGGCAAGCAATAATTTTATTCCGGCATGTTTTTTTATCGGGTGATAGGCCAGTAACAACAACACGACTATTGCTCCCATCGCCTGTGCAGCCCTCAGCAAACCCAAACCTTGCGCACCTACATGTAAAATATCTTTGGCATAAACCGGCAATAAGGCTACGGCTCCGCCAAACAATACTGCAAATAAATCCAGACTGATACAAGCTAGTATTTCTTTTTTTTCAAACACAAACCTCAAGCCTTGAATAGCACTTTGATAAACAGATTCATTTTGGGGAACAAATAAAACAGGCTTTTTCTCGATTAACAAAATCAAAATAACTGCGAGGATTAAAAAGAAAACAATGCAGGCAAAAGTGGCAGTAATACCGAATATGCCCAAAATTAGTCCGCCACAAGCGGGCCCTAAAACTGCACCCAATTGCCAGGCGGAGCTCGACCAGGTAATGGCACTTTGATAGACTTCTTTGGGTACAATTTGTGCATATAAACCAAATGAAGCGGGGCCTGAAAAACTGCGGGCAATGCCGGTGATGAAGATGATGACAAAGATGATTTTTACAGCCATGCTATTGCCACAAATAGCCAGTATTTTGGGATAAGTTACAACGAGCAAGCCTACGCACATCAATGTAAAAAGAGAAACAGATGTTGCGAGCAATGTTCTTTTCTCTGATTTATCAGCCACATAGCCGCCATACATGGCTATAGTAATTGCCGGAATGGCTTCAGTTAAACCAATTAGCCCCAGCAGTAATTTACTATGCGTTAATTCATACACTTCATAACCAATCGTGACTGCTTGCATGGAGAGTGCTACGGTTATAAAAAACCGAGCCAATAAAAAATAACGAAACTCGCGATAGCGCAATGCCTGGTATGGATCTGACTTTGAATGAGTGCTCATTGATAAATTATTTCGGATAGGCCAACAAATACTGAATACGCATAATGCCACTTTGTTTCTCGCCAATTTCCCACTCAAAAACATCGTTATTTCTTACAGTTAGAATGAGTGCTTTTAATTCTTCTTTAGAGTACATCCGCAATACCGATACGAATCCGTCAAACGTAATAAAGAAAGGAACCACCGGCAATGAATAGGTCATGAGCAATCTCTTCCAAGAAAAGGGCTTAATAAACGGAGTAAGTGCATAAACAGTCAGCGGAACACCAGCCGCTTTTATCCATCCGTCTGCATCTCTGGAAATGGCCTCAAAAATAGCGATGGGCTGTTTATTGTCAACGGCGTTTTGCAATATCTTTTTTGCCATTTCAGGTTTAAAATGGTGAAAGGACAAAAATTGAGTTCTTAAACCTTTTAAACTTTCGGGTACTTGTGTTGCATCTACAGATTGTGTCTGATAAGAAAACAAGTGCGGATATTGCTCTTGAGTAGTTTCAAATGCTTTTATGTTTGGGAAAAAATCGGTCAGTGTAATTTTTACTCCCGGAATTGTATGAACAATTTTATCGGCAATAGACAACCAACCTCCTCCTCCACCAGATGCTAAATCTATAATATTTTTTGTACCGCTTTTCTCTACTCCTTTTTGCAAGACAGGAATGACAGCTTCATAAAATTTAAAGGTATTGGAAACTATTTGCAGATAGTCGGTCATGTAGTTTCTGATATCTTTGGGAAACCATTCCTGATCTTCAAATTCAAACAAATGCAAGCGTTTTGACATAATCTGTATTTTAGTACAACATAAAAGTAATGCTTTTTTAATGTGGTTTAAATAACACAACAATTTCCTGTAATAAGAAATAGTTTTCCTACTTTTAATTCTATGAAAAGGAATATTCTTTTTACTGGTCTGATGTTTATTTTAATTTTGGCCGGATATGCCCAAAACAAGCAAAAAACTGTTTCTAAAAACAGCAAACAAAAGACAGTACAAGCCAAGATAAAAACGGATAAAATGCCAATAGATTCTTTACTCTTTATTTTGAAACATTGTAAGAAATTAGTTGTCAATCACCAAACTGAATTTATGCATATTGATGTTCCGGTGTCTAAACAAGGTATGTTTTTTAATATTATCATTGACTCAGCTGCCGTTCCGTCGCCACAGGCAAAAAACCTCTTATACTATTCAATTGAGTCTGATGAGGGAAAGGTGACGAATGGAGATATTTATTTTTTACCTGACAGCGCTTACATCGTTTTCACTTTATCGGGAAGAAAATATTATAATAAGCTGACTACTGATGGCATGAATCAACTGAAAGGTTTTTTTAAACTAAAATAAGCAATATATATTTTTATCTTTGTGTAAAGTTTAATGTTGGGGGGCGGGCTTCGCCCGCCCCGCAACATTCACAAAACTGCAACAACCTGATATGAGAAAATCGTTTCTGTTTAATGTCCTCTTCTTGATTTTTGTAAATCTGCTCATAAAACCATTTTGGGTATTAGGCATCGACAGAACAGTTCAAAATAAATTAGGCGAACAAGTATATGGTATGTATTTTGCCATCTTCAATTTTACTTATCTGTTTCAGATATTGTTAGACTTCGGATTGCAAAATTACAACAACAGGGAAGTTGCTACCGACACAAAAAAAATAAATGAGCTGCTCCCCTCTTTATTGCTGTTTAAGACCATTCTGCTTATTGCTTATCTCATTTTATGTATTGCATTTGCCTATCCGCTGGGGTACATCACCTATCCGTATTTGTTTATTATTTTAGCCAATCAGATTTTATTATCGTTTAATATTTTCTTGCGTACCAATATTTCCGCACATCAGCAATTTATAAAAGATGCGTTGTTATCTGTTTTGGATAAATTATTAATGATCATTTTTTGTGCGCTATTGATTTGGGGGAATCTGCCTTTCTTTGATTTGACAATTACTAATTTTGTACTGGCACAATTCTTTGCTTATCTAATCACCTTTCTGGTTTGCATCATCTTCTCCTTTCAGCTTGCCGATAAGCTCGTTTTTCGTATCAGTTTTTCCAAATTTATTCAGATAGCCAAAATGACTTTGCCTTACGCACTGATTCATTTTTTAATGACTACCTATTTTCGTATTGACGGCGTGATGTTAGAGCAATTGAGTCCCGACTCAGGTGCTTATGAAAGTGGTATTTATGCGCAAAGCTACAGGCTCATTGAGTCCTTAAATAATATCGGCTATCTGATAGCCGGCATTTTATTGCCTGTTTTTGCTTACCAAATTAGTCGTCATGTATCCGTTAAACCCATGCTGAAATCAGGGTTTAATTTGATGTTTTGTATAGCTGTTTCCATCTTAATCGGACTGTTTTCTCATAAAAAAGAAATTATTGCACTGATGTATCCCAATACCGACAGTACTTATTCTGCGAAAGTTTTTGGTTTATTATTATTTAATTTTTTCCCGATAGCCTTGTTATATGTGATTGGCACTTTATTGACGGCAAACAAAAATTTCAATCAAATGATATTTGTTTTGAGTGTTGCCGTATTAATAAATGTTGGATTGAATTTTATCTTAATAGTAAAATCAGGCGCTGAAGGTGCTGCCATTGCCACGTTAATCACTCAGGTATTTATGCTGATTGCCTATTCTGTATTGATAATGCGCATTTTCAACATTTCATTTAATATCAATTATGTTTTGCGCTTACTGAGCTTCAGTGTCCTCTGCTTGCTGTTGGTATTGCTTACCAAACAGTTGCAGTTACAAAATTCAAAATTACAGCTATTATTTCAGTTATGTGGATTTTTTATTTGTATACCGATATTAGGGTGGATAAGCGGACTATTGAATAAAGAAATGCTGCAGCTTACTTTCTCTCGCATGGATTAAAATTTTCAAAGGATACCAATTGCCTTACGCCCATCTTTCATCCAGAGTGCATCTGTTCGGGTATTTGCCCAAATGTGTTTTATACGGTAAAAGTCCATGATTTCTCGCTTATCATTATCTAAATTTTCAGTTGGAAACATAATTTTGCCGACAATAGCTTCTTTTGTATCAAAGTCCAAATAAGATAAAGCTATGGGAATCGCCCATGACAATACGATGTTCTGCATGACTATCTATACTTATTTGCACCAAAAACTTATTATGATTAAAAATGCTATGTAGCTATGTGGTTTAAACCGCACTACGCGTTAGAAAAACATTTTAACTACGATAAATCGAAAACAGAATAAACTGTGGATTCTCTATATATGTAAAGCCATTCTGACTTTTAAAGAAAAATGAGTAAATATTACTCTACCATTTCTCTTTGTTGCGCATAAGCCGTAATGGCTGATATGCTTTCCGGCGACGGGTTGTCGCTACCGAAATCTTCCATGGCGTGTTTTACAAAACGCATTTGCTCAAGTTC
>CAYVGM010000109.1:0-4135 GCA_964451125.1 uncultured Chitinophagales bacterium | reverse complement strand
GGAATTTCTTTGCTCTGCAAACTTCTGTCTTTTGGCTGCATGATTAAATTTCCACCCAACCATTTTTCTGCAATTTTGCAATCTTCCAAAGGTTCGGTCAGCGGTTCAATCAGGTCTTGCAACACGGATTTTATCTCATCAAGGGATACTGAATTTTTGTCTTTCTCGGCAATTCTTATCACGACCAAGCCATCAAAAGATTTGGATATTTCTTTTTCTCCGTGTTCTGTACCAAAGTAAATCGTATATGTGTATTCTTCACTGTCATCTATAATTACACCTTTGCCATATTTTGGGTGTTCCACCTTAGTGCCTAATGCAAAATCTGTCATATGCTTTAATTTTTGGCTAAAATAAGAAAGGAAATGCTCTTTTCCAATGACCGAATTCTAATTAGCAATGGACGAATTCTCATTACTTGAAATCTGTTCACTCTGACATACGAATACAACCCATTGATTTTTTGATACTTATGAGATAATATAAAAATATCTCATCAGCCTAACAATATTTTGGTACTTGTGCTATACAGAAAATTAGTGCAATTTTGAATTATCATTTTAAACACAAATAAACTAACGATGAAGACTAAATTACTTTTTCTTGCCATTTGTTCAGCTTGTATGTTCACTGCATTTGCCCAATGGGGCACTATCGGCGACCGTATACTGGACAATATGAGCCGCAAAGCACAAAATAAAGTAGAAAATGAAGTTGACCAAGCTGCTGAGAAATCATACAATAAAGCAAAAGAAGGGGTGAAAGAGGATGTGAAGAACAGCAGTAAAAATAAAAATTCAAAAACCAAGACTTCTGATGACAGTTCAGATGATGATAACTCAACGGGCAATGACAATTCATCTTCTTCGAAATCAAACAGTAAATCAAATTCTGCTAATTCTTCTTTGAAAGCTTACGGAAAGTTTGATTTTATTCCGGGTGAAAAAGTAATTGCTGAAGAGAATTTCTCACAAGATGCCATTGGCGATTTCCCTGCGAAATGGAATACTAATGGTAGTGGCGAATTGGTAACTATTGATGGACAACAAGGCAAATGGCTGAAATTCGGACCGGAAAGTGTAATCTATCCCGAATTTGTTACCAATTTACCGGAAAACTTCACTGTAGAATTTTATGTGGCTTGTACGCAACCTTACAGTTTTTATTCTTCTGCCTTTAATTTCTTTTTTGCACCTTTAGCTAATCCTGCAAAAAATTATATTAACTGGAAGCAATACGGATCCAATAAAAATAATGGTGTGTTAATTGCAATACATCCTGAAGCTGCAGGCGGAGCACAAGGTCAGAAATTCTTAAATACCTATGATGAAAGCGGGCAAGAAATTATCAGAAATCAGTCAGACTTTCCGGACTTTTATCATAAAAATGGTAAAAATGTAGTTAAGGTTTCAATATGGCGGCAGAAACAACGACTGCGGGTTTATGTAAATGAAACCAAAATTTGGGATATTCCAAAGGCATTCAATGCCACAGCAAAATATAATTTTATGGGATTCCGTACAGATGGTTATCATAATGAAGAAAATGCTTATTTTCTGAGCAATATCAGGGTTGCTGTAGGTGCACCTGATACCAGACATAAATTTTTGGAATTGGGAAAATATTCTACAACAGGAATTAAATTTGACGTGAACAGTGCAACCATTAAAGGCGAATCTTATGGAACATTAAAAGACTTCGCAGCTGTAATGACAGAAAACCCGGATGTGAAAGTAAAAATAGTGGGGCATACTGACAGCGACGGTGATGATGCTAAAAACTTGGAACTGTCTATAAAAAGAGCAGAAGCTGTTAAAAGTGCATTGAATAAAGAATTTGGTATTGATAACAACCGCATGGAAACAGAAGGCAAAGGAGAAACCCAACCTGCAGATAATAATACAACGCCAGAAGGCAAAGCCAATAACAGAAGAGTAGAATTTATTAAATTATAAATATATAAAAAAATGAACATCTATTTAAAAGCGTTATGCATTGTTTTTGTAATGATGTCTATTTCTTGTAAAAAAGAGGATAACTCAGGGAACACTCCCGTTGATTATTCAAAATTTCGCGTAAAACAACAAATACATGATGGTACACTTCAAACTTATTCTGATACCACGACCTACTACTATTCTGGGGATGATATACAAACTAGACAAAACCGCAGTAATAACCCAACTTATTTTTATACCACCAACTATGTAAAAGTGGGCAGTCAATATAATTATAGTACAATTTATGGATTAAATAATACACATGAAGGCTTTCTGAAAGTAAATGCAATGGGCTATATAGACACAAGCCGTGTTACGCTGATTTCTTCCGGTGTCTATAATAATCGTTCTAAGTATTATTATAATGCCGCAGGTTATGCAATTCGTGAAATTAATAATTATAATACCTACGAAAGTGATATTAAACGTTTTTACAACATCTCTAATGATTATTCTTACCAGATTTATGATTTCACGCATTTTACAAATCCTGCTTTATCTTATAAAGATTCCAGCGTGTACGAATTTTATACTGATAAAGATTTTTTGGTGAATTATGATATTGTATTGCCTTATGGCATGCATACCGCACATTTGCTCAAAAAGAAAAGTAATTACAGATTGACTTCTGGTGGTGCATTAGTATCTACAAGAGAATATTTTTATGAGTTAGATGCCTTTGGACTCGTAAAAAAACTAATTGTCAATGTGTACAATCAGCCGGGCAATGTTTTGAATTATTCAGATACAACAACCTATTCCTATATCCAAGATTAATTCAAAAATCATGAAATCATTTTATGCAATAGTCTGCTTAGCAATTTCATGTATTGCCATATTTGCTTGTGACCCAACTTCACCTGCTCCGAGTATTAATTATAAAATCAAACAGCTGACTGTTTTGTTCAATGCTGATACGGTAAATTATACTTTTAATTACAGTGCCAACTCATTAACAAGCGTAACCCGAGATGGTCATTCTTATGCTGAACTAATTACAAACAGTAGTAATACCAATGTGATTATGAACCATAATTTTTACCCGGACACTTTTTTAGTTGCGTTTAATGCTGAAAATTACATTGACTCTGTTCGGCATTTGAATGGTTCCGATTATCGGAAATATTACAGAAACAGTGCTAACTATATTGATTCCTGTCGTTACACAGAATCGAATCATCCACTGTTCTTTAACCACTTTATCTACTCAGGAAACCAACCGGTAAATTATCGGCATTCAAATAATTATACCTGTGGTTTTTATAGCAATTGTCTGCAAGAAAACACAGATACTGTGCTATACTCTACTTATACCAATCAAACTAATTTGCCGGAGCAGTTCACTACTTTACCCATTAGCGAGGGACTTAGTATGGTGGACTTAAATCCTGTTTTCCTTGTTCAGCAAAACGGGATTTTTCCATATAAACCTCATGTAAACTTAATTTCTGGATTATTTACGCATTATTCAATCTTTATTTCCCAATATCCTCCCAAACCATATCATTTCAGATATTCTTATGCATTTGATGCTAAAGGCAGAGTTAGTCTTATCTATCAATATGATGACTTGACTTCAGTAAGTATTCCATTTAAAACCTATGCAATTACCTATTTTGATTAAATTAATCTCTTATTCGGTTTGATTTATAATTTTACCACATAGAAGCATAGATTTATTTAGGATTAACAATACATAGCATACAAAAATTGAGGTAACTATAGAAAAATTTAGGAGTCGCCAATGGCGATACTATGTTTTAGCTTAACTATCTAACTAATTTGCCCCGAATTACGATTTATGATTAAAAACGCTATACTTCTATGTGGTTTAATCTGCACTACGGGTTAAATGAGCACAAAAGAACTAGTCAAACAAATTGCATTCTGCCTAAATCTGCCTACCTTTGCTTTATGAATATTGCCTCATATATCGACCACACGCTGTTAAAGCCAACTGCACAGGAAACGGATATTATTACACTTTGTGAGGACGCCAAACAATACGGATTTTATGCCGTTTGTGTTAATGGATGCTGGATTGAAACTTGCAATCATCTACTGGAGGATAGTGACGTAAAACTCGCTGTGGTAGCCGGATTTCCATTAGGTGCAGGGGGTAAATTTTCAAAAAT
>CAYVGM010000108.1:3005-8696 GCA_964451125.1 uncultured Chitinophagales bacterium | reverse complement strand
CTGTCTTGCTTATTCTTTCCAATCTTTCACAGCATTTTTATAATCTTTTGAAACGCCCCAATGTGAAGTCAAGATAACTTCTACGTTTGGAAGATTGGTGATTTTTGAAATAGATTTCATGGTCATATCATGATCTAAATCGAAAAAAGCAACAGAACCGCCTAATTTTCCGTTATGAAGGCTCAAAATATCGCCGGTAAATAAATGCTTTTCGTTTACTTGATAGCACATTGATCCACTTGTGTGTCCTTCTGTTAGTATGCAATGAATTTTATGTTTACCAATTTCTACATTTTGTTGGTCGTCTAAAAGGATGTAGTCATTTCTGCAATACTGTTGTTGTAACCCGGAATTTTTTGTTTCTCTCCGTTCAACATTTTCACTTCGTTTCGTGCCATATACAATTTGGCATTTTTGAATAATGGAATTCCTGCAACGTGGTCCATATCAGAATGCGTCAAAAAAACTGCAATAACTTCATCAGGATTAATGTTGAGTTTTTGCATTTCGGTTTCAATTACTTTTATATCCTTTCCTGCGTCAATGGCAATGTATCCTAAACTGTCTTTGATAAGATACATATTTGCAAATTCGTCTTTAATAGCGTAGCCGTGTTCTGAAATTTGTCCTGTTGCAACAGGTGTCATTTTCCCTGTTTCAGAACTAAACCTGTAAAAGAAATATCCACCAAAAATGGCTACAATACCAACTAGTATTCCAACTCCAATAAGAATTTTTTTAACTATTTTGTTCATTCTCTTAAATTTTAAATTATTTCTGCAAAGTTGCAATGCTGAAATAGTTTAAAACGATAACAAAAGATACAAAATTCGAGGTGTCTGTTGCAAACTAAATAGACTTTATATATTCCTTTAAATACTTATTTTTTGCTTCGGCATCCAATATATCAAAATTCGATACTTTACCATTGATATGTAAAAAATCATTTGGTTTACGTTTTAATGGCTTTTGTTTTACCTTAAAGCCTGTAACAAAAATTGCATATCCAAGTGTTGCACCAAAACCAATTTGACTAATAGTTCCTAATAGGTCTGTCGTTTGCCATTCTTGCATTACCTTTCCATTTGCTACTTTGCGTTGAAAAATACCTGTAATATTCAAGTTTTTTTGATTTGCCGGCGACCCCATAAAGCTACTTGTATTAGTAACTTTAGAAGTAAATCGTATAGATGCGAAATCATCTTCTACAATAGTTTTATCAAGCGTCATTTCAAAGTTTGAAAAAGCTGCTCTCATATCTTGCATAAATCCAAAATATTCATCCTTGGTAAAATGATAGCCATCTCCTGTATAGGTAAAATTAGCGTCTAACAAAGTGTCTAATTTTTCCCAATTGCCTTCTAAAATGGCTTTTGAAACTGCGTAGGCAGTTTGTGCAGTTTCAGATTTATTCTCGTCTGTAATGATAAATTTTGCTACATTCATTTTATTTACTTTTTAAATTTGAAAGCAAAATTAGAATATCTTCTTTTCAATTTTAATATACTTACCAAAATGAAAGTGCTACCTTTTTGGTAAGCAAATGTATTAAATCTTACTTTTGTAACAAATGTGATAAGATGAAACGTTATAAACTAAATGGAACTTTTTATTACTGCCCCGTTGATTTGACACTTCAAATTGTTGGTGGCCGTTGGAAAGGGATTGTTATTTGGAATTTAAGAGAAGATAAATTGAGGTTTAGTGAATTGAAAAAAGCTCTTGTTACCATTAATGATAAAATGTTATCTCAAGTTTTGAAAGAATTGGAAGAACAAGGTGTTGTTAATCGTAATGTATTTGAAGTGGTTCCACCAAAAGTAGAATATAGTCTTACAAAAGAAGGTAAGAAGCTATTGCCAATTATGCAGGCAATGAATGATTATGGTCAAAAGTTTGAAGTGTAAGTTTTTAATACGTTACAACTATTTTTTAGCCAAACGATTTCTTATTCGGCTCAATGAAACTCTTGTAATACCAAGAAATGATGCGATTTGATGTTGTGGTATTCTTTGTAGTAGTTCTGGTCTGTCTTTTAGTAACATTAAATATCTTTCTTCTGGACTGTTCAATAGATATGAAATAAACAAGTCGTGCAGTAATACAAATCTTAGCTCAATTGCCTTTCTTATAAACTCGTTCATTTTTGGAAATATTTCATAAAGTTTCTCTTGTCCTTTGTGTGACAGCACTAAAACTTCGCATTCTTCTAATGTCTCAATGGCAACTTTGCTTGGTTTTCGTGAAAGAAAGCTGTCATACGAACCTGCAAACATATTTTCGGTAAAAAAATAAGTGGAAAGTTCTTCGCCATCTTTTTCGCAATAAAGTCGTATGCACCCTTTGATTAAATAAAAAACTTCGTTTGATACTTTTCCAATGTCTAAAAGAGTAGTTTTTTTTCTGAATTTTTTAGGTTCAAAATAAGGCATAATTATTTTCAGTTCACTGTCATTGAAGTCGGTGAATTGTTTAAATATGTCTATTTTTTCTTGTTCAGTCATTTGTTGAAGTTTGGTTCTATAGATTTGTAACAAACAGTTGTAAATTGGCGATGCTTATACATGTATAGTACCAACCAACACTTATTTACGAATTAAATATAATACACAAAACTTGAATTACCAAATCTACAACAATGATTGCTGATTTTTGTTAGCTGTTGAATTTTCTATTGTCGAGTAAATATTTCTGCTCCAGCTGAACCAAATATGCCGAAATGTTTTTCATTAGGTGAGAAGCCGTATGTTAAAGTTGTATATTCGAGTCTATTCAAAGAAATTAAATCAAATTCTTCCCAATATTCATTCTTTCTTTTCCTCAATTTATATTTGTTAAACCGATAATTTGTTCACCAAGAGAAGGTGTAAATGAATCTAAATTCCAGAAGTCTGAAGTAATATGATTGCCATTTCCACCTCTTAGCCCAAATACTTTTATTGTTTCACAAAGTTCATCAATAGTGAATTCTAAATTATCTTTTGAGAATTTTGACATTGCAATATTATTTTCATCATAATTTCTTATTTCTCTATTTCCTGTAATAGCGTCAGAAACTGAATAACCGTCAGCTGAAAGTAAAAATACTTTATTTTCTTGTGTCCAACCACTTGCAATTATTCCGGATGCAGAAATTACAATTCTATTTGTCCAAGGCAATGGCGGATCTTTAACTAAATCTATTAAATTATTTCTCATTTTAATTCTAAAATTAATTGTGCTATTTAGTTAAATGTTTATTTCTAAACCAAATAACGCTAACTCCCAAATATATACAATTTTTATTCGTTAATACTGCTTTCAATTTTACGTTATTCGTTTTTGTAAAGAGCAATGACGATTTTGGTATTGTCTAATTCTATTTCTCAAGTCTATACAATCAAACATCCGCGAAATCCTCTTGCTGCATAGTAAGATTCGGCTCCGTTGTGATAGATGAAAACTTGTCCGTATCTTCTGTCCGCAAAAATAGCGCCACCAAGCACTCTGATATTTTCGGGTGTGGCTATCCAGCTTGATGTCTTGGTGTCGAACTGCCCCAGTTGCTGTAATGCTCTGTACTGTGCTTCCGTTAAAAGTGCTATGCCAATTTCTGCTGCCATTTGCTGTGCACTGTTTTGAGGCTTGTGTTCCTTTCTGGCTTCCAATGCTTTTTGGTCATAGCAAAGGCTTCTTCTGCCTTTAGGACTTTCTTCCGAACAGTCAAAGAAAGTATATTGGCCGGTATTTTTGTCGTAGGCCACCACATCGGGTTCTCCACCAGTATCTTCCATTAAAAAGAGGATATTCAATTTATCCGGTTGGGCTTTCAGTTTGATTTCAAGCGATTCCCATTCGATGTTTTTATGCCGAATGCTATACTTTTCAAAACGCATTTTTAATGTGCTGATCAGTGCAGTACGTTGTTTATCTGTAATCGCTATACGTATTTCATTTTTCATTCTTCGGTATGTTTTTTCAATTATACAGGTCAAAAAATTTGGAAAAGCTGGCGTAAGCAGATGGTCTGTTTATTACTTAATTTCCGTAAAAAAATACAATTGGTATTATGTGGTTTGTCTGTTATATTTTGGGTCAAAGTCAACAATCCATTCAAAACCAAATTTATCTCTGAACATACCAAAATAAGAACCCCAAGGGCTGTCAGCAATTGGCATTTCAACTTGTCCGCCGGCTGAAAGCCCGTTAAACAAATGTTCGGCTTCTTCTTTGCTTTCTGCGCTGATGGAAATTTTGCTTCTGTTTTCATTTTCATTATGTCTGCCCATAAATTCCGGTGTATCACTACCCATTAAGACATTATGTTTGCCAATAGGCAAGGCAATATGCATAATATTATCGGCTTCTTTTTCGGCATTTGGGTTGTGTGGATTGGCCATGTCTTTATAACGGATAAGCAATGCGAACTCACCTCCAAATATGGATTTGTAAAAGTTGAATGCTTCTTCTGCATTACCATTGAAATGAATGTACGGATTAATTTGTGCCATCGCTGAAATTTTATTTTGTGATTGTTTTTATTTTGTTATGCATCGGGGATATTCGGTTCCACTAATCGTTTTAATTTATCTAAAGATTCTTGCCAGCCTAAATAGCACATTTCAACAGGTATTGCATCAGGAATTTCTTCTTGAGTCGCAATTATTTCTGTGCCACATAAAACTTTTTTAAGCTCTATGGTCGTAATCATTTGCCCCGGCAAATTAGGATTATCGAACTTGTCTGTATATTTTATTTTTTCATCCGGTATAATTTCTACATATTCACCACCAAAACTATGCGAGCTTCCGGTAGTGAAATTCGTGAATGACATTTTATACGTACCGCCCACTTTGAAATCCATGCTATGAACTTTGCAAATGAAACCATAAGGCGGAATCCAGGAAGCCATTGCATCGGGGTCGGAAAATGCTCTGAATACTTTTTCAACCGGAGCCGAAAAAACGCGGTGTAGTTTTACGGTATTATTTGCCATTACTTAAATTTAGAAGTCAAATTTACTACTATTTAATCTGAGTTCGGGATAAAGATTTCAAATAAAAATAATAGTTTATCTTTTTAAAATAACAATATGAATTATTGTCAATTATTAACAAGCATAATTAAAAAGTCGGATGAAACATCTGACCTTTAATGAAAATAGTATTAAGTCGGATGGAAACATCCGACTTCACAGGAAACATCCAACTTCAAGTTACAACGCTGCTATAAAATCTTGCAATAGTTTTTTTAGCTTGTTTTTATCGCCGTTGCTATAAGTGAAAAATTGAAAATGATCTGCATAATCATCTGAATATTCTGACCAAAAACAACTTCCGGTTTTACATTTTAGTCTTATGGTATTGCTGCTGTAATCTTCTAAATAGGTATTTTGTTTTAGCTTGCTGATGCTAATGGTAGATGCATAATTGAGCCCGGAAGAATAATACTTAAAGTACACATCATTGTCTTTTACTTCAATATCTCTGTAAGTCTCTTTGTTATAAATTTGCAAATATGCATTCAGCTTTTTTAATGCATCAGCATATTTATTTGATGTTGATGAGCTATTGGTTGTACCCGATGATTTAGTAGTTTCTTTTTTATCAGTTTGTGTATTGGCTAATGCATCAAAGTCTTCATCAATCCAATAAAAATCATCCTCATCTTCAGTCTTGGTATTTGAGCCGGATTTATTTGCATTTTCCAATC
>CAYVGM010000108.1:0-2905 GCA_964451125.1 uncultured Chitinophagales bacterium | reverse complement strand
CAACATGATCGATGTCTTCTATTTTTGCTTTTGAATACTGATTATTTTGATAGCGATTGATTATATATCCATCCGTTACTTCCATGCCTACATATCTTCCATTGTCGAGTGTTACCATTAAATTATTCAGTTCTTGCAATGCCTTATTTGCTTTTTCTATGTTTTCTGCCTTACTGCTTGATGTTGTTTTTGTTGATGATGTGGTGTTAATGGTGCCACTGTTCATGTTGTCTTTATTCGATTCGTACCCATTAAGAAATTCTGAAGACTCTGTGTATTTTTCGCTATTATTAGATGAGGTATTTTGTTTTTTCTTTGCCAGATAAGCATCTCTGAAGTTGTTTAATAAGTTAGCCAGTTCTTTGTAATTATATGTACCACTTTGTGTAAATTGAGTATAAGGCTCTTTTCCGTTTGGCTTCCAATCTGTGGAAATACAGTCTCCTGTTTTGCATTTAAAAATAACTCTGGAATATTCAGCCTGTATGATTGCACCTTCCATATCTTCCATCTTGAATTTGTTGTATTTCCCAGCTTTGAATCTGTCGTAGATGTAGCCGTCTTTTACTTCCCAATAACCGTAATAACCATTATCAAATGTTTTCAGATAGTCATTTAGTTTTTTTAATTCCGTTTGGTAGTTTCCGGAAGTTGTTTGTTTAGTACCAGAAGTGGTGCCACTGTTCATGTTGTCTTTATTCGATTTGTACTTGTCCAAATCATCTTGTAAGTTACCATATTCTTCAGCCTCTTTATTTTTTGCAATTGGATTTTTATGGTATGCTTTTACCAGATTATTTAATAAAGAAATAAATTCTCCTGTATTAAAATCGGTAGATTGTGAGAAGGTAAAAGTATTGTAATTCGCACCGGTAAATGTTGAATAGACACACAGATCTGTGCCTTTGCATTTAAGCTCTACTTTTCTGTTTTTTTCCAATTCAAATGCGTAATCTATCTCACTCATCTTTCCCTTACAGTAGTTTGTGCCATCTTTAAATCTGTCATACAAATAACCATCTTTAATATCCAACTGACCATAATAACCATTGTCAAAGGTTTTAAGATAATTGTTTACTTTTTTAAGTTCTGTTGCATACGATTGTGCAAATGAAAGATAGGTTGATACTATGAGTATTGTAAATAATAATGGCTTTTTCATTTTCAGTTTTTATAGTGCTTTTATAAAATTATCTAATAATTTCTGAATGGTACTTATGCCTTCTGAATTATCTTTCGGAAAGAACTGAAAGTGGTCTTTGTATTCATCTGCATAAGTTGACCAGAAGCATTTATTTTCATTTTTACATACCAACTTCACTTTGCTTTCTTTTGAAAATGCCACTAAATTTGTTTTTTCTTTTAGTCCAATAATGCTAATTCTGGAATAATATAATTCATTAAATACATAAAAGTAAAAATAGACATCGCCATCTTTTACCTCTATATTTTTATAGACATCTTTGTTAAAGACAGGCAAGTAATCATTCAATTTTTTTAAGGCTTCTTCATAATTTGAGGTAGCATTTTTTAATTTTGAAAGTGGTTTTTCCAGTTTGTTAAAATCAGCAATCACTAAATCATCATCCTCATCCTCTTCATCAACTTGGTTATTATTTGATTTTGTAGTAGTGCCTACAACTTCTACTTGTGCACTGAAAAAATAGTTAATGACAGTGCCATCCTGAAATTTTATTCCCCCGGCACACCAATCTCCATCCGGTGTCAAATCTGTTTGGGCAGTCCCAATCTTTCCTATATATTTTTTTGAAATTTGATATTGGTCTGATTTCTCATATACCTTAATTAATTTTACTTTAGTTCCTGATTTTATTGAATTCTTTTCAGCATCTTCTTGCAATTTTTTCATAGAATTATTTACATTGACGGCAGACGATAACATTGCATCAAAATCTTCATCTTCCCATTCCAGGTCATCTTCTTGTTTTTTATTTTTTGAACCTGCTTTGTTCGAGTTTTCTAAACGCTTATTGGCTTCTTCATCCCGTCTGGATTTGGAAGAAGTGGTACTGTTGTCATCTGTTTCTATACCATTTAGAAATTCAGATGATTCAGTGTATTTTTCTATATTATTTGATGAGCTACTTTTTTTCTCTGCATCCAAATAGTCTTTCTTGAAGGCATTTAATAAATCTCTGAGTTTTACTAATTGCTCATGTGTTGCGTTTTCATCAATAAAATGAGAATAATAATTGCTGTTTTTCTTCCAAGTGGTTGTTTGGCAGTATATATCTCCTTTACATTTAAATAGTACTTTGTGATTTGCCTCGTCTATGACTGCATCTTGCATGTCTTGCATTTTAAATTGATTAAAGTATCCATTCTCGAATCGAGTAAATATATACCCGTCTATTACTTCTAATTTGATATAAAATCCTTTGGCAAATGTTTTTAAAAAATCATTTAATTTGCTCAATGAAGTTTGATAACTACTAGATGAACTGCCACTGTTCGTTATATCTATATTAGATTTTAGTCCATCTAAAAATTCACTAGATTCGGTATATTTTTGTGATGAATTAGATGAATTAGAAGTAGAGGTAGATGAACTTATTCCATTTAATTGATTCCAGAATTCTGTCATTAATTTATACAATGTATTCATTTGACTAGCTGATGAACAATTATAATTAAAATAATCGTAATTGCTTTTCATATAATCAGAGTACACACATTTTGCATTGTTTTTACAATAAAGATGTACTACATTATATTTAGCATCAGTCTCAACGCCTGCAATATCTTTTATTTTTGCTTTTGAAGTATAACTGCCTCTGAAATGTTCTATTATATAACCATTATTAACTTCGATGGATTTATTTAATTCTTTATCATAGTCTTTTAGAAATTTATTCAACTCAACCAATGCATCTGTATAACTCAC
>CAYVGM010000107.1:0-8734 GCA_964451125.1 uncultured Chitinophagales bacterium | reverse complement strand
AGAATGGAAAAATTATTTGATGAAAATTCCGTTACTTCGTATAAAATTATTCAGCTTGGCGAATTATAGAAACAGTAAGTTTGTTCCACTCAAAGAAGTGCTGGATGATATGATTCAGGAAATGCGTCTGGGTACGAAAATGCATGAACTGAAGATTCGCAAATTCTGGTTTGAAACGATGGGCAGTTTCATTGCCAATCATACCTCTAAAATGTACTTTCGCCAGAATAAATTGTTTGTTTTTGTAGATTCTTCTGCTTTGCGGCAGGAGTTATTTTTAGCCAGAGAAAAACTGAGACAAAAATTAAACGAGTATCTGGGAGAGGAGCTGGTGCAGGAAATTATTGTTCGTTGATTATAATGAGTAAATTAATCGATTAGCTAATTAGCAAATTAATCAATTAGTTAATTGCCCATAAATTCCCTCTATTGTGCTATTGATTTTTCTGATACTGCCGAAATGACACTTTTCGTATCTTTGGAACAGCATTTGTTTTCATAATAAAAAAAATAAAAAATGGCATTACAATTAACAACAGAAACTTTTAAAGAAAAAGCATTGGCAGAAAATACAGTAGCCTTGGTAGATTTTTGGGCAGAATGGTGCGGTCCTTGCCGATTAATTGGTCCGGTAGTGGAAGAATTAGCTACTGAATATGACGGAAAGGCCGTAATTGCTAAAGTAAACGTAGACGTAGAAGGTGATATCGCCGGAGATTATGGCATTATGTCTATTCCGACTTTATTGTTTTTCAAAAACGGACAATTAGTAGACAAACATGTAGGGGTAGCTGCTAAGTCTGAATTGAAAAAGAAATTAGATGCACTTATCGGATAAAAATGGACTCAAATTCAACATACTGCCGACTTTTTGTCGGCATTTTTTTTGTCTTTTTTAATACGGAAAATCTTTTTTTTCCGTTAACTTGTCAATCTGTTTTGATAATAAAGTAATTTTAGTGCAAACACTACAGCATAACGACCTATTTTTAGCAGACAATCTCGACTTGTTAGCCCGCCAAGTGGTAGAAGGTTTCATCATCGGACTGCATAAAAGCCCCTACCATGGCTTTTCTGTAGAATTTGCAGAACATCGCTTGCACAATGCCGGAGATTCTATAAAAGATATCGACTGGAAAGTATTTGCCCGAACGGAAAAACTATATACCAAAAAATTTGAAGAAGAAACCAACCTGCGCTGTCAGATTATTATTGATGCTTCTTCGTCCATGTATTTTCCCGAAAAAGACGGCAAAACTAAATATAATAAGATGGAGTTTTCTTGTCTGGCGGCTGCCAGTTTGATGCACTTATTGCGCAAACAGCGAGATGCAGTAGGTTTAACTATTTTCGGGCAGGAGCTACTTACACAAACATCGGCAAAAACCAATGCACTGCATCACCAAGTCTTGATGTCTGCATTGTATCAACTCATTAATGAAACACCGCAACAACAAAAAACAGCTGCTGCCAAAAGCCTGCACCAAATAGCAGATTCCATACACAAGCGGTCAATGGTTATTATTTTCAGTGATATGCTGGATGCCGTAGATGAAGCAGAGCTCTTTTTGGCTTTACAACATCTAAAGCACTCCAAACACGAGGTCATTTTATTTCATGTGCTGGATAAAAAACAAGAACTTGATTTCGAATTTGAAAACAGACCTTATCGTTTTGTAGATTTAGAAACAGGAGAGGAGCTTAAATTACAACCCAATCAAGTAAAAGATTTGTATGTAAAAAAAATGCAGGAGCGTAAGATTAAACTCAAGATGAAATGCGCTCAATATAAAATAGATTTTGTTGAAGCAGATATTCAGGAAGGCTTTTATCCCGTTTTGATGGCTTATTTAGTAAAACGTGGTAAGATGGTATAATAATTGCAACGGTAAATTACTATCTATTTGAAAGACTTTGTTTTACAGGTAAAATAATTAACTTTATAACTCAAAATACCTCATGAAAAGAATCATTTTTATACTATTGTCGTCCTTTTCGATATTTATTATTTCCTGTAATCAGGATACACCGGAGCCTGCAACACCAAAACTTATCTTCAAATTTAAATTTGACTCTACCCAAGAAAGACTGAATAATTTTGGAAATACAGCCGTGATGCCTTCTGGTCATAAAGCACAGACTCCTTTATTTAATCAAATGAGTGCGCATTATATCGAACTGGCTCCCGATTCATTAACAATGTTAGGTTTGGGAGATGTTTTGTATAAAGCTCCAGAAACGACGGCAGGTGGCGAAAATGCCATTGATTTTAGTAAATCCGTATTAGCAGGTGATAACGAAACATTCTTTTCTATTCCAATAAAGGATGTAACTCCGGGCAACTATAAGTGGTTGCGTGTTTCACTTGCCTATCAAAACTATGATATTAAAGTACAATATCGTACTGCAGCTTATAATGGTGGTGCGCCTATTTTGGCTGATGCCAACGTGGCTTCATTCGTGGGTTTCAATACTTATATTACCTCATTGAATGTAAAAGGGGAGAACTTGACTGTAAATGCTAATAAAAAACAAGGTTATGGTGCATGCAAAGTATTTAATCTTCCGTTCGGTTATAATTATCCTTTATTCGATTTTCAATCTCCGGCAGGCGCAACGACCGTTCCAAATCCTATTTTCATCACATCTCCGGTGCCACCGGGCTCATGTGTGGTTACCGGAAGATTTGCAAACACAGGTTTCACAATTACCGGAAATGAAACCTCAGATATTGTTGTAACTGTTTCTATCTCAACGAATAAGAGTTTTGAATGGAAAGATAAAAATGGCGATGGCAGATATGAACCTGTAGATGGATTAAATGGAAATGCTCCCATGGACTCTGTAGTAGACATGGGTGTTAGAGGATTAAAGCCTATCGTGAATTAACGATGAAATGCAAAATTATCTATCGTTTACCGTAGTTTTCAAATAAGACATCCCCGAAATCTTTAACAGTTTCGATTGTTTCTTTAGTGGGGATACTTGAGTTGCTTTCATCATCGCGGCAATTGTATGTAGATGTTCCAATCTTGAACAGATGTAGGCGTTTGTCTGAATTGTTGTATTTAAATGTAATAACTATAAATGATTTATCACAATCTCCGTATAACGATTCAAATGAAACATACCCATTTTTAATTTTTATATCTCGAAACGGATCTCCTACTCCTGCACCACCACAATCAGAACAATCTAGAATTTTATCATTTTGTGCATAAAGTTCAAGATGATTCTCTTTTTGAACGTAGATACTTACACGTTTGCAAAGCGAATTATCGCCATGTAAATCGTTTGTATCACAGGTTTCGTTAGTTACAGCTATTTTATCCAATAAACCATCCATGTTTATATCTCCCTGAAAGAAAAGTGTATCTGAAATTATTAGTTCATTACTATTGAGTAGGGTGTCGGCAGAACTAATATTTGTTGAATCACGTATCTCCTCATTACTGTCAGCCAAATGTCTGTATTTGCAGGAAATAAATGATAAAGTTATTGTTATAAATATACAAAAGTTAATAATTTTTAAAGTATTGGTTTGTTTGAGCTTCGTGTGCATGATGCTATTTATTTGTAATTTAAATAGTTCATTTATTTAATATTTACACCATTCATCATTTCACCAATTCTTCGTAATTACACATTAAACCTAAAGTGCATCACATCACCGTCTTTTACGGTGTATTCTTTGCCTTCTATCTTGAATTTTCCATGATCGCGACAGGCACTTTCTGAGCCGTAATGAATAAAATCTTCGTATGCAATAACTTCAGCTTTGATAAAACCTTTTTCAAAATCAGTATGAATAACGCTGGCTGCTTGCGGAGCTTTCCAACCTTCATGTATCGTCCATGCTCTTACTTCTTGCACTCCGGCTGTAAAATAGGTAATCAGATTTAACAACTTGTAAGCCGAGCGAATCAATTTGTTTAACCCAGGCTCTGTCAATCCAAACTCCGATTGGAACAATGTTCTGTCATCTTCAGCCATTTCAGAAAGCTGGGCCTCCACACTGTTATTTAAAATAATGACTTCTGCATTTTCTTCTTTGCCTACAGCTTCCAATGCCTTGGAGTATGCATTTCCAGTTAAAATAGAGGCTTCGTCCACATTGGCTACATACAAAACTGGCTTATCTGTCAATAAACAAATATCTGCAATAAATGGTTTTTCTTCTTTTGGTAAATTTAAAGAACGCACATTTTTTCCGTTATCTAAGCAAGCTTTGCACCGCAATAATACATCAAGTTCATGTTTTGCTTTCGCATCGCCGCCTACTCTGGCTTGTTTTTCAATTTTGGCTATCTTTTTTTCTACACTTTCCAAATCCTTCAACTGCAATTCTGTATCTATGATATCTTTATCATTTATCGGGTTGATAGCTCCTTCTTCACGCAAAATATTATCGTCTTCAAAACAGCGGATTACGTGAATAATGGCATCCACTTCTCGTATGTTGGCTAAAAATTTGTTGCCCAAGCCTTCACCTTTGCTGGCTCCTTTTACCAAACCGGCAATATCTACAAACTCAATTGTTGTAGGCACGATACGATTGGGATTCACCAGTTCTGCCAACTTATTTAGTCGGGGATCTGGTACATCTACCAAGCCTACATTTGGCTCTATTGTACAAAAGCGATAATTACTAGCCTGTGCTTTGGCATTATTAGAAACGGCATTAAACAGTGTCGATTTTCCTACGTTTGGCAAACCCACGATACCACATTGTAAACCCATGTTTTACTTATTTATTTTAAATATTAATATGAAAGCAAAATTGCAATTCGGGTGCAAAGATACATTTTTCCAGTTATTAAGCAGGATAATATCGCACTTTGTCTTGCCAACCTGACAAGCGTTTTCCTTCAGGATTTAAAATATCGTAGTGACCAACATATAAAATGCCTAAAACCTGGTCTTCAGCTTCAAAACCGAAATGCTTTTTAAAATCGTCATCGTAACACATACCGCCAGTGCTCCAGAAAGTGCCGATATGATGTGCTGTTGCAACGAGTAGCATATTATCAATCGCACAACTTGTAGCTGCCAGTTCTTCCAGCTCTGGTATATTGGATTTGTTTCCTCTTTTGTTGACACAAATAATCACGTGTGAACATAAGGCGCTTCTGTTTTTTATTTTGTTATATTTTTTCTCCAGAAAATTTTCGGGTGCAGTTTTTTGTTTAAATAATTCAGCATGAAAAAGACCAAATTCTGACAAAAATTCCTGTGTGATAACTACAAATCTCCAGGGTTCTGTCAAACCGTGTGTGGGTGCCCAATTGGCACTTTCCAGCATTTCATCTATGATGTGTTTATCAACAAGCTGACCGTTAAAATCTTCCGGATCAATGCTTCTACGTAGTTTGATAATGGAGAAAACAGACATATTTCTTTTTTTACAAAAATACATCAAATTAGACCGAACAAAAAAAATAGCCGACGTAAAAATACGCCGGCAGAAAACAAATAGCTATGAAAGTTTATTTTTTGGTAGAATTATAGGAGTAATACTCGTTTTTGTAATTAAAGGGAGTAGATAATAAAGCAGAAAGCAATGCATTGTTCATCAAATAGGGATTGTGAACTTGTTTGGTTTTATAGTAACTGCTGATATACGTAAGCATAGTCTGATAAGTGATATCTTGTTTATTTTGTACTTTCAGGTAATATTGATTCGGCATGGAATAATCTTCATCATAATCCACTAGAAAAAGCAGTACTTTATCACCGGCTTGCATATTTTGGAAACCATGCATAATTAAATAGCTGTAATCATTAAGCTGCTCATCATCGAAACCTTTATCCATTAAAACCGTATCCATTTTAATAGTCAGTTTTTGCGAGGCTTCTTCTACATCGGTTTTTGAAAAATTTTCAACTTTAATGACTTTGCCATAAACAACGGCATGCCAGTTTTTTTCAGCCAGATTTTTTGGGAAATAATTGTACATCAAAGCAGGATAATAAGCTTCATCTTTGGCAAAGATTTTTGAAATGAAAAGCACGACAAATGCCAATGCAATGAATTTGGGTTTCATGAGGGTAATTTATTATGTTTCTAAAAAGGGTTTTGTAACTTAGTATCTCGTGATATTTAAATTACAATTTAAAGTTAGATAAACTTTACCGAATTGTCAAGAGAAAAGTTGAATTTTTTTGACATTTTTTTGTGCGGGATGCCCACTTCATAAAATGTATCTGATATAATGCTGTAATTTAAGGACAAATAGAAGGGAATTGCTGTGTCTCTGGCATGCAGGATAATTGAATTTATTCCCATTTTTTCCAATTCCTGTTCTGCAAATACAACCAGTTTTTTACCAATTCCTTTATTTTGCAACTCAGTAGCTATGGCTACCTGGCGCATTTTGCATTCCGTATCACTTAGTTTTTCGATAAGCAAAATACCGACGACCTTATTATCACAAATTGCAGCAAAATGCATTTGATTGGCTTCTGCTGCCAGTTGTTCAGGAGTATAGTACAATCCTAAAGGTTTGCGTAATACTTCATAGCGCAATTCTATGGATTTCTTTTGAAGTACTGAGCCAAATGTTAATAGTTGACAGTTTACTGTAAGCATACTTGAGGATTGTATTCAAAAATAATTGAAATTAGCTCAGCACCAAAATATGTCTATATTTATGGTATGCAAGTTCAGTATAAATATTGCAGTAATTGTGGAAATGAAGTTGCCTTGAAGTTCGTAGAAGGTCGCGATAGAATTTTTTGTTCACATTGTCAAACCATCCACTATACGAATCCTAAATTAATTGTTGGAGCACTCTGCTATTGGGAAGAAAAAGTGTTATTGTGTAAGCGCGCCATAGAGCCTCGCAAAGGCTTTTGGAATATACCTGCGGGGTTCTTAGAGGATAATGAGAATGCTGAAGTTGGAGCACTTCGTGAAGTTTGGGAAGAAGCCGGAGCGGAAGCTAAAATAATTCAGCCTTATGTGGTTTATAATTTGCCGCAAGCCAATCAAGTATATATTCATTTTTTAGCAGAACTTACGGATGGTATTATCAGAAATGGTGAGGAGAGTATTGCATCCATGTTGATGACAGAAGAAGAAATTCCATGGAAAGAAATGGCCTTTACTTCATCTGCTTTTGCGCTCCGTCATTTTTTCAGAGAAAGAAGCAGTAAAAGTTTCGGCATTCATTTAGGCACTTTTCCTGAAAAAGGCTAATCCGAATTTTTTTTATAAAAATGCCGCCTTGCGGCGGCACTAACCAAAATTTATAACAGGCAAATTATAAACTCTCTTTCTTATCAATAATGATAGTCGGTTTGTTTGTGGTGTCTTGTTTTACTTCTTTTTTGAAAATATTAGGCATTTCAAAGCCAAAATATTTCAAAGCGGAAATAAGTACAAATACGGCAGCGGCTTCATCCAAATTTCCTATAAGCGGAAAATTATCAGGAATGAGTTCGAAAATTCCCGCAGTCGGGTTAATCAAATAGAACAAGGCAAATACTGCCACTCCTATAACACTTAAGTCTTGTTTTTTCATTTTTGAGTTTATTTTTTGGTGCATACTTTATAACTTTATTCAGCCAATTTAAGTTCCAAACCATATTCTTAATTTTTGTTAATTCTTCTTCAGGCAAGTAAAACCGGCTGAATTCAAGAAATAAATGCATTTCCAGTATTTATTCAAAGGTTTTGTTAGATATTGTATCTTTGTTCCATGTCAGATTATGGAAAATATGAAGCCGTTATTGGCTTGGAAGTACATGCTCAGTTAAATACACATACTAAAATTTTTGCAGCAGATGAAACAGTATTTGGAGCAAGTCCAAATACGCATATCAGTCCGATTACATTAGGAATGCCGGGTGTATTACCTAAGCTGAATAAAGATGTGGTAGATAAAGCAATAAAATTCGGGTTGGCTTGTCATAGTGAAATATCACAACACACTTATTTTGCCCGTAAGAATTATTTCTATGCCGATTTACCCAAAGGTTATCAGATTTCTCAAGATAAAAATCCTATTTGTGTTGGCGGATATATAGAAATCAACGATGCAGGAATTAAGAAAAAAATCAGATTACATCATGCGCACATGGAAGAAGATGCCGGTAAAAATAATCATGAGTTGGATGCCGACTATTCTTTACTTGATTTGAACAGAGCAGGCGTGCCGCTTTTGGAAATCGTATCTGAACCGGATATGCACACTTCTGATGAGGCTTATGCTTATTTGCATGAAATACGAAAATTAGTACGCTATATTGATATTTGCGACGGCAATATGGAAGAAGGCTCTTTACGTTGTGATGCCAATATTTCTATCAGACTTAAAGGAGAAAGTATACTCAATACACGGGTAGAAGTAAAGAACATGAATTCTATCCGCCACGTAAAAAAGGCTATCGAAAATGAAATAAAACGCCAAATAGATTTGGTAGAAAGTGGGGGAGAAGTAGTGCAGGAAACCCGCAGTTTTCATGCCGAAGACGGCTCTAGTTTTGTTTTGCGCAGTAAAGAAAATGCGCACGATTATCGCTATTTTCCCGAACCTGATTTGCCGCCAGTCATAATTTCAAATGAAAAGCTGGAACAATTGAAAACGACAATGCCACTATTGCCCAATGTATTGTTTTTACAATTTACACAAGAATATCATTTATCTGAACAAGATACCCATACTTTAACGGAAGAAAGAGAAACTGCTTATTACTTCCTGGATGTAATTCGTTATACAAAAAATTACAAAGC
>CAYVGM010000106.1:3892-8997 GCA_964451125.1 uncultured Chitinophagales bacterium | reverse complement strand
ACGCCTGAAAATGCAAAATGAGAATGTGCTTCTAGAAGGTTCTTGTAATTAATTTGAACAAGACCATTTATTTGTAAGTATCGGAGTAAAGTGCCAACGAGTGATAGTACTAGGAAATTGAGCAAAATAAGTTTTGCCTCGTTGTAATATCGATTTTTGCTCGTGATTATTTCTGCCAAACTAAAAATATACTATTTCAAAAGTACATTTAAATTTTGAATAGATTCTTTGGGATCAACGGCTAAACCAATCTGCTGAGATACGATATTACCTTTGGAATTCAGAATATGAATGATATTTGAATGATCAAAACTACCATCTGGCTGTTTGCTGATTCGCACATTAAGAACTCCGGCTAAATCATCAACATCAGACTGTTTTCCGGTCAATAAGGTCCAGTTCGTATAATCCAGCTTATGCTCAGTTGCAAATTTCTTTAACTGTTCAGGAGTATCTCTTTCCGGATCCATTGATATCAATACAAAATCTACCTCTTTCCGTTTGTCAGCAGGAATTTCATTTTCTATCCGTTGTATATCTGCAGTTATACGTGGACACGCTGACTGGCAATTGGTAAATATCATTGCTACTATAGTTGCCTTTTTATGAAAATCACTCAGCTTTACTTGTTTGCCATCTTGTGTAGTCCATTCTGCTTGTATATCGTGCAGACTTATTGAAGTGTCGACTGCCATTATACTGTCTGTTGATTTATCTTTTTTGCAACATTCGTCTTCTTTCTCCTGATGCTTGTTTTTACACGAAACAAGAAATGCCAGGAGCATAATTGGTAATATGATTCTGAGTTTCATCGCTATTGTATTTAGTAATTAATAAGTTATTTATAATTGGCTACGCATCTGAATCCTAAATTTGGCTGGCAGAAATTTGCTTTTATACTCGAACGCATGGCATAGCGCATAAAAGCTGCGTAATTACCCGGCGTTTTTGAGCCTTTAGACCCGGCGCCACAAAATTCATTTTTATCTATATTATTCCCGTCTCTTGAATCTTTAACAGATAATGCTGAGAGAAAATCCTGGTTCCATTCCCAGACTAAACCATGCATGTCATAAACACCATAAGCGTTTTTAAATCCTTTACCGACTTCAGCAAATTGTTTCGGAGTAGGTTTGCCATACCAGTCTAAAATTCGTTGGTTAAATTTCACATCTTTAGATGCATCTTTTTTTGTTTCAGAGGCCAAAGCAACAAACTCCCATTCCTTTACGGTAGGTAAGCGTTTTCCTTGACATTCACAATATTGCTTGGCGGCAAACCAGGAAATATAAGTAGCCGGGCTGTTGCGATCACTAATAGTGGACTTTCCAAATGCTGTATCAGATTTCCAGTTTTTTAAATAATTTTTATCGGCAAAAATCGGTTTTACTTTATTTCTTTGCCATTGCGGATACCGTTTTACAAAGTTTTCATATTCGGCATTCGTTACCGGGAATTTATCCATGTAAAACGATTTTACTTCAACTTTTCCTGAATCTAAAGAATAGAGCGGTACATATGTACCGCCCTTGATAAACACCATATTATGAGGCGTTTGCCCCAACACAAAAATGAAAATTGTTAAATTATAAACCGTTATAATGATCTGTTTCATGTTATTTAGCTGCTGAAGGAGCTGAAGTTTTTCTGACACCTGCTACTTGCTGAGGGGTAACTTCACCACCTTCGTTTCCAAAATTATTTAAAATATAAGTAATAACATTGGCAACTTCTTCATCACTTAATGTTTGTTTTGGCATGATGCCATTAAATGTTTTACCGTTTACTGTAATTGGTGACGATAAACCATGTACAACTGCACTGACAGCTTTATTCGGATTACCTTTAAAATAATCAGATGCAGCTAAAGGAGGAAATGCATTTGGAATTCCTTTGGCATCCGGTTGATGGCATGCCTGGCATACACTAGTATATACTGTTTTTCCTTTCGCTATTCTTTCGTCTTTGTTTTTAGCTACGGGTGCTAATTGTGTTTGTTCTGGTATGGTCTGTATAGCACTTCCTTCACTGTGCAGTACATTGTCTGATAATTGACCGGAATAAACTGTTTTGTTATCATTTCCTGTAACTGACAATATCCCGAGTGCCCCTTTATTAAATGTGCGGAAAATGGCATGATCAACCAAGATGAAATTGCCCGGTATCTCACATCTGAATTCTGTAATGGCAGAGCCACCTGCAGGTATTGCTGTTGTTTGTACATTGTGATTCAATAAGTCGCCACCTTCTACCCGCACATTGTCAAATACTTCTCCAATAACGTGGAAAGATGACAATAAGTTAGGACCACCATTACCCACGAATAATCTGACTTTATCTCCTGCTTTTGCTTTTAGTGTATTATCACCAGTTAATGCGCCAACTTTACCATTAAATAAAACATAATCAGGATGCTCTTCCAGTGCTTTTGACATGTCGAATGGTTGAGTGCCACTTTCACCATAAGCTCCTTTTGTATAGAAATCACCCTGACATACATAAAATTCTTTGTCAACTTTTGGCAATCCTTCTTTCGGCTCTACTAGTATCAAACCATACATTCCGTTAGCAATGTGCATACCCACAGGTGCTGTGGCACAGTGATAGATAAATAAGCCTTTGTTTAATGCAGTAAACGAAAATACAGTTTCATGTCCGGGTGCTGTAAAGGTAGAAGATGCACCACCACCTTGCCCGGTTACGGCATGTAAATCAATATTATGAGGCAGTTTGCTACTTGCATTATTTTTTAAGTGAAATTCTACATAATCACCTTCTCGTACCCGGATAAATTTGCCCGGAACTGTGCCTCCGAAAGTCCAGAAATTATATTTCACGCCATCCATAATTTCCATTTCTTTCTCAATAACTTCCAATTCTACTATGACTTTAGTAGCATGCGTTCTTGTAATTGGCGGTGGCACCATGGGCGGGTCGGTCAGTATAGCCTTTTCTTCCCCTACAATTTTTTCAGTTGGATCTGATGACCAAATTTGTTGTGAGCTTTTAGTACTGTTTTTACATGATGTAAAAAAAATAGTCATTGACAGTAGTAATAAGAAACTTACTGTAGACCTTAATACTTGAATTGATTTCATCTTGTTAAGTTTATTGTGATTAAATGTTTTTATTCTGATTTTGCTTCTTTTTCCCATTTGAAAAAGCTTGGTTTTATTGATAGCATAACGAACGACCATCCTTGATATGCTTTTCTGCTTCCCGTCGGTTTTATGACTTCCATGGAAGAAGTAGCTGCCATGATGGAATATCCTGCACGCAATTCCATGAAGTCATAAGGTTTATAAGTCCCATATGCATCAAGCTCAAATCCAAGTGGCAGTTTTAAATAGCTTCCTGCTGATGCGGGATTAGCAACTTTGTTTGCACTTAAGAAATAATGCGCATCAAAGCCAATCATACCTTTTGGTCTTGGACGATAATTTAAACGCAGGTATATATCTTGTAACCCTCCCAATTTAGTGTCAGTTGGCAGATCTAAGAAATAATCCATATGTCCGTAAAATTTGTGATTAGTAGGGTATAACGTATTAAATGAGTTGTATTTAGTGTTCGTGGTTTTAGACGCATTTTGACCGGATATATAATCATACCCAACACCGATATTCACTTTCGGGTGAATATATTCAGCATACACATTTGCCATGAAGGCGAGTATGGTTTTGTTTGTAATTGTTTTTCCGGTTTGCACGTAGGCACCAATATTGGCATTTACATGCTTGTATTTAAATTCAGCACGAGGACCAATCGTGAAACGGAATTTTGTCGTAGGTACAGAATCGTTTATTTGCATACCGTCTGCAATAGCATATACGGAAAGTGCAGATCTGCTACTGTCAAATTTTTGATTATACCAGGCAAATGCCAACGCTTTGTAATTTTTTACTTTGTATATAGTTCCTAATAAATTCTCACTACTTTGATTAAATCCTCCACCCATATGCAACTGCGCATTTTTATGTTTTACTTTTATTAATAAGGCATCGTGTGAGCGGGCAGCCTGTACCCAGTCTAAATTTCCTAATAAACGATGGTCATCATATACTAATTCTTGCCGACCTAATTTGACGGATGCTTTGTCTTTAATAAAAATTTCTGCCCAGCCTTCATGTAAACCAAAGCTTCCATAATTTTGAGCCTGTGGTTCATTACCCCAAACGCGTACATCTTGTATGCTGGCAAATAAGCGTACATATTTGTTTTGATAGTCAAAGCTGAGGCGTAATCTTTCTGAAATAAACACTGCGCTTTTAGAGTTTTTTGCAGCTAATGTTTTGTATCCGTGTCGTTGTTCAAAGCGTGGGATAAACTGACCTGATAATTCAAATTTGTGTTGTGCCGCAACAGGGTAAATAAAGCTAAGCATGACACTTAAAATGAACATTTTCTGGATTTGACTTTTCATGAGGAAATATTTAAAAAGATAAAAAGATATTTATATCCCAAAATTAGAGAATTATACAATTATCAAAAACTGATACCTCTCAAAGTAAAAACTGATATTTCTCATATTCTGAATTGTGTGGCAGAATTGTACATTTACAAACAAATGAGTCTATGATATTTTCAAAAAGTTGTGAATATGCCTTGCGATCCATATTATATATATGCACTAAGAGTGAAGAGAGAATAAATTTGAGCGTAAAAGAAATAGCCGCCGAAATAGAATCGCCTGAGCCGTTTACAGCAAAGATATTGCAACAGCTCGCCAGGCAAAAGCTGATATCTTCTGTCAAAGGTCCGAATGGAGGTTTTTTTATTGAAAAAACAAAAAAGCCGATTACGATATTGCAAATTGTAGAAGCTGTAGAAGGTTCTGATTTTTTTGACAGATGTGTGCTTGGCTTAAAAAACTGCTCCGGACATAAGCCCTGCCCTTTGCATGAGCATTTTATCCAACATAAAAGAGATATTAAAGAGTTGTTTAAAATTAAGACGGTATATGATTTAATCCATCAAAACGGAAAAATAAATTTAAAATAATATTGCTTAATTCAGAAAAAAAGATAATTTTATCCTTAAATTCAAATTTATTATGAAATCAACAACATTCAAATTGTTCACCGCTATGTGCGGAATCGGATTCA
>CAYVGM010000106.1:0-3792 GCA_964451125.1 uncultured Chitinophagales bacterium | reverse complement strand
GACGGAAAATAATCAGTCTGTCAAGTATTTCGCGGTTTGATTACCGAGGTTAAATAACAAATCAAAGATGGAAACTTCCGGTTGAAATTCCATCCTGTCGTTAAAAACTTGAATATAAGGCTTGATATTGCTTTGAAAAGAACTTCGGCTTTCATTCGGCAATAATACATTTCTAAAATCGGAATATCCTGAGGCAACTTCTTTATTATATTGAGTCGTTAAAGAGTATTCCGGTTTTATTTTTATTAATGCGGAGAGTACTTCAAAAAGCTGTAAGTTAAAGTCCAGAAGAAACAAAAATTTGTCTTCGTAAAAACGGATGATTTTATCTTCGTAAAATTCAAAATATGGCGAGCGACGATAACAGGACTGTAAGCTCTGCCAGTGTAGTTTTTGCCAGTTTTCGTTGTACGAAATGCTCACATCTTTCAGTGCGCAATGCTGGTTTTTGCCATGTTCCAATGGGATGCTCAGTCGTAGCAGTCCGTTTGGTGAAATGATATGGCAACGATTGCGGAAACTGCGTTTCATGTAATTCTCGTGTTGTTCAAAAAGTATCTTTTCACTTTGAACAATAAGTTTCCAAAAACTCAAACTGCCGACATATTGTGGTTCAAGAAGGATATGTGTTTTCAAAGATTCAGCCATTCGTAATTGGTTATTGGAGATTGGTAATTAGTGACTGGTTGGTTCTGATTTCTCATTTCTGATTTCTCATTTCTCATTTCTCATTTCTTATTTCTTATTTCTTATTTCTTATTACTTATTACTTATTACTTATTACTTATTACTTACTACTCACTACTCACTACTCACTACTTACTACTTACTACTTATTACTCACTACTCATTACCCACACAATCTTGAATCTCACATCTAACTACTTCGCACTTTTCAGCATTTGCCCGCATAGTTTATATAATAATCTTGCGCCTACATTGGCATCCCATTCATCTTCGGATGGCGACACTTCATTCAAATCAAAACCGATAATTTTTCTGCCTGAATCCACTATTTTTCGGATGATGTAAACGGCTTGGTCAAAGCTGTATCCACCGGCAACAGGCGTTCCGGTGTTCGGGCAAAATGCGCGTTCTAAACCATCAATATCAAAACTGATATACACACACGGAGGTAGTTGTTCAACGATTTGATGTGTGATGTCTGCCCAGGTTTTTCCACTTAGCAGTTGGTCTTTTAAATCCCAGTCGAAAAAAGTTTTAATCTTGGGATGCGATTGCGTTAAAGCATATTCTTCCGGTGATAAATCCCTGATACCAATTTGAAATAAATTCGTCAGCTCTTCTATTTTCAGTGCATTAAACATGACAGATGCATGCGAATAAGTAAAGCCTTCATACGCATCGCGCAAGTCGGCATGTGCATCAAATTGTACGATGGCAAATTCTCCGAATTTCTTACCTATTGCCTGAAAATAGCCGAGTGGAGTACTATGGTCGCCACCAATTAATCCAACCAGTTTATTTTCATTTAATAATTTAGTTGTTTCTTCAAATACCCATTTGCGCAAAGCATCACATTCCTCATTTATTTCTTGTACATTTTTTTGCACTGCAGTATTAGCACTTAAGTCGGCTCCCGATTCGAGCAACTTGATATATTCATTGGCTTTGATACGCAAAGTTTTGTTTTTATGTTTCCATTCGTCTGAAATCTTGAGCATGTAAATGCCTTTTAAAAACGCATTTTCAGCATGCGCATCAAATAAATCCAGCTGTGAACTGGCTTCTAAAATAGCCTCGGGTGCATTAGCCGTTCCGGCATTGTAAGAAACGGTTACTTCCCATGGAACAGGGAGCAGTACCAACCTGGCGTCTTTATATTCATGGGGCAAAGAGAAAATGCGACCGTTCTTAATGCCTACACCATTCGGGTTAAAATCTGTCATTTTTTGCTTTTTTTGATCAAAGGTAGTAATGTTAATTCATTAGTCTTAATCTTTTATTTACAAAGTGAAGCGTATTTTTACCTTTCAATTTCAACAACATGAAAAAGATACACATTGTTATTCTTGTTTTTATTGCCATTCTGGTTGGAGTACTGATTAGTATGCTGGGCAATTTTAGTCGCTACGAAACTTTTGAAAGTGCATATGCCAAAAAGGGTAAAGAAATAAACGTAGTAGGTGTGTTGAATAAAGAGAAAGGGGTGGACTATAACCCGGAGGCAAATCCCAATTTATTTTCCATGTATGTTACAGATTCAAAAGGATTGGAAAAGAAAGTGGTTGTTCATAAGGCGAAACCAAGAGATATTGAGAAATCTGAAAAAGTAGTAGTAATCGGTAAAATGAACGGTGATACCTTTGAAGCAAATGACATCTTGATGAAATGCCCGTCTAAATATAAAAATCAGGAAAAAGATGCAAACGGAGGAAGAAGTATTTAGAAGTAATAAGGTGAGAGGCGTAAGTAATAAGTAGGCAAGAATTTTTATTAAATTCAACATTTAAAATTCAACATTCAACATTAATTATTCATTGGAAAAATTAGGTCATTTATTTTCAATCAGTGCGTTTGTTTTTGCATTCGCAGCAACGCTTTCATTTTTTTTAGCAACCATTAAATCTACTCCCGATAATGAAAAAGCGAATTGGCTAAAAGCAGGACGATACTTCTTTTTAGCTCATGCAATAAGTGTATTTGGCATATTCAGCTTTTTATATTATATCATCCATAGCCATCAATTTCAATATAGCTATGTATGGCAGCATACGTCAAAAGATTTACCCTGGTATTATCAGTTTTCAGCACTATGGAGCGGACAAGAAGGCAGTACGACTTTATGGATGTTTTGGCATGCTGTTTTAGGAATTGTATTATTGAAAAAAGCAAAAGAATGGGAGAGTGGGGTGATGACATTTGTTTCACTTGCCCAGTTGCTCTTGGGCTCTATGTTGTTAGGTATTTACATTCTGCATTACAAAACAGGATCTTCACCATTTGCACTTATGCGGGAGACCATGAATATTCCCATTTTTAAAATGCAACCCGACTGGGTGGCTCAGGATGGTACGGGATTAAATCCGTCTTTACAAAATTACTGGATGGTAATCCATCCGCCAACTTTGTTCTTAGGATTTGCGGCTACTACTATACCGGCTGCTTTTGCACTTACTTCGTTATGGCAACGAAAATTTACTGAATGGGTAAAACCAGTTTTTCCCTGGGCTTTATTTGCATTAATGATTTTAGGAGCCGGTGTATTAATGGGTGGTGCATGGGCATATGAAGCTTTGAGCTTCGGAGGTTTTTGGGCTTGGGATCCGGTTGAAAATGCTTCGCTTGTTCCATGGCTGATTTTAGCCGGAGCAGTTCATACACTGTTGATTTATAAGCATACCGGGCACTCACTTTTTACTACGTATGTCTTGTTTATTGTTTGCTTCTTGTTGGTTTTGTATTCTTCATTTTTGACAAAGAGCGGTATTTTAGGTGATGCTTCTGTACATTCATTTACAGATTTGGGTATGAGCGGATTGCTCATTTCTATAATGGTTGCTTTCATCGTGCCATCCTTGTATTTGTTGATTTCCAGAAAACGTGAAGTGCCGGCTGTGGAAGCAGAAGAAGATATTTCATCCAGAGAATTTTGGATGTTTATCGGCACTTTAATTCTCATTTTCGCAGCCGTACATATCATAGTACTTACTTCATTTCCAGTTATTAACAAGACTTTCGGAACTAAGTTTGCTCCACCCAGCAATATCATTGCCCATTATAATAACGTGCAAATATGGATGGCAGCATTAGTAGCTTTAGGTGCTGCTT
>CAYVGM010000105.1:0-9149 GCA_964451125.1 uncultured Chitinophagales bacterium | reverse complement strand
TTTAATTATGCAAACTAGCAATGTTTCAATTCCATCTTCATCCGGCAATACACTCGAACTGATGATTCGTACTCCAGAAACTAATGCAAAAGGAATTGTTCAAATTAATACCGGCACATGTATTCCTCAAAAAATATATTGGAAATTTGCAACGTATCTTACTCAAAATGGCTACATCACTATTACTTATGATTATAGCGATGCACATAACTACACGTCAGACGTTAGACATGAAGCATGGTTGAAAGATATAGCTTCTGTTTTTGACTATTTATTACAGCATTATCCTACGTTAAAAAAGATCGTAATTGGACATAGCTCCGGTGGTCAGTTAGTGGGTTATATGCCTAATTGTTCACAAATTGACCAATTGTATTTAATAGCTTGTTCGAATGGATATTTAGGAAATTTAGATTTTATTACTAGACTGGGCATGTATTTTTTTTGGAAAATGGTGGTACCTTTTTCCATCCGAAAATATGGATATATGAATAATACATTATTAGGAACAAGTGGTGGTTTTCCAAAAAATATTATAACAGAATTAGGATATTGGTGTCGCCAGCCGGATTTTTTTATACCTTATTTTAAAGAAAGAAATATTCCATCGTATTATTCAACTATAAAGAGTTGTGTAAAAGCATACCATCTTTCTGATGATGTTATTGCCAATAAAAAAAGTTGTGAATATATTTTGAATTTATATGATCGTGCTGATAAATCAATAGAGACATTACATCCAAAAGAATATGGAATAAAGAAGTTTGGACACAGAGGTTTTTTTTATGCAGCTTGTGAACAATCTTTATGGCCCAAGTTTTTAGAAGATATGGAAAAATAATTTTTATACGGATGAAATTATATCAAGCGTACATGGAAATGCAATATCAAACTATAAAAAATGCCCAATTTTAAATCGGGCATTTTTTATAAAATCGCAATAATCATTTCTATTAATGAAATTGTTCTGTTTCTGTAGAACCAGCTAATGCGGTAGTTGATGATTGTCCTTGTTGAGCAATATTTTGAATAGCATCGAAATATCCTGTTCCAACAAATGATTGATGTTTGATTGCAGCAAAACCATCTTTTTCCATAGCAAATTCTCTTTGTTGCATTGCAGAGAAACCTGCCATACCGCGAGCCATATAATCTTTTGACAAGCTAAACATAGAAGAGTTCAATGCGTGGAAACCTGCTAATGTAATAAACTGGAATTTATAGCCCATTGCTGCTAAATCTTCACGGAATGTTTCCATTGCTTTTACATCCATATATTTTGCCCAGTTGAAAGATGGTGAACAGTTGTATGCCAACATTTTTCCCGGATATCTCGCATGAACGCCTTGAGCAAATTCTTTAGCCAAGCCCAAATCAGGATTACCTGTTTCCATCCAAATTAAGTCTGCGTATTCAGCATAAGAACAAGCACGGTCAATACCTGCTTCAATACCATTTTTTACATAGTAAAATCCTTCTGACGTGCGTTTGCCGTCAACAATAAATTTACGGTCTCTTTCGTCTATATCAGAAGTAATCAAGGTAGCAGCTTCTGCATCCGTACGAGCAATTAAAAGTGTAGAAACACCCATAGAGTCTGCTGCCAAACGTGCAGCAACTAATTTATTGATGGCTTCTTGAGTAGGTACCAACACTTTTCCGCCTAAATGACCACATTTTTTTGCTGAAGCTAACTGGTCTTCATAGTGTACACCGGCTGCACCTGCTTCAATCATGCCTTTCATTAATTCAAAAGCATTTAAGTTGCCGCCAAATCCGGCTTCGGCATCTGCCACGATAGGCGCAAACCAATCGATATCACCGTCTTGGTTCAACCATTGAATTTGGTCTCTGCGAGCAAATGCATTATTAATTCTGCGTACTACAGCAGGAACTGAATTTGCAGGATATAAAGATTGATCAGGGTACATTTCCATACCTAAGTTTGCATCTGCAGCTACTTGCCAGCCTGATAAGTAAATAGCAGGCATGCCTGCTTGCACTTCTTGTACGGCCTGGTTTCCGGTCAATGCACCTAAGCCTGCCGTCCATGCTCGTGTTTGCAGATAATTCCAAAGCTTATTAGCTCCGTTTTTAGCCAAAGTGTATTCCACTTCTACTGAACCGGATACACTTACTACATCTTCTGCAGTATAAGGTCTTTTAATGCCATTCCAACGTGGGTTTTCAGCCCAGTCTTTTTTTAATGCGTCAATGCGCTGTTGTCTTGTTGCCATGATATTGATTTGATAATTTTATAAAAGTTATTATTTATTTAATAAATATTAAAAACAGATTCTAGTCTAAAAAATTATAAGCCTCCAATGTCAAAAATTCTTCTAAATTATCTTCTAAAGACATCTTAGTAAATAAATCAATGGCCAAATCAAATTTTGAGTTGGTATATTTATCTCCTAAGGCTGTTTTATAAGCTGCTTTTTGTTCATCAATCAGATTTTGAACTAAGAGTGCCGTTACCTTCGTGCCGTCATCTAATTTTGCATCTTCATGATGTACCCATTGCCAAACCTGTGTTCTGGATATTTCTGCAGTAGCCGCATCTTCCATTAAGTTATGAATAGGCACACAACCGTTGCCCCTCAACCACGCTTCCAGATATTGAATACCTACATCTATATTGTTTTTCAAACCGCCTAATGTAATTGTGCCTTTTGGTACTTCCAACAAATCGGCTGCAGTAACATGTACATCTTCTCTTTTTTTAAAGATCTGATTGGGTGTTGGCATGTATTTGTTGAATTCATCCATGGCTATTTGTACCAATCCCGGATGAGCTACCCAAGTGCCGTCATGTCCGGCTTTGGCTTCGCGTTCTTTGTCGGCACGCACTTTAGCCAGTGCTATTTCGTTCGCTTCCGGATTGTCTTTAATCGGAATTTGTGCAGCCATTCCGCCCATGGCAAAAGCTTCACGCTTATGACAGGTTTGTATCACCAGTTCTGAATAAGATTTCAGAAAGTGAACAGTCATCGTTACCTGCATTCTGTCAGGCACTAAGAATTGTTTGTTTTTTACGGTGCGTTTTATAAAGGAGAAAATATAATCCCAACGACCGCAATTTAATCCGGCACTGTGTTCTTTCAGTTCCCACAATATTTCATTCAATTCAAAAGTAGCAACAATGGTTTCTATCAGTACCGTTGCTTTAACAGAACCTTGTGGAACGCCTAATTCATTTTGTGCATCTACAAAAACATCGTTCCACAAACGAGCTTCTAAATGCGATTCTAATTTTGGCAAATAGAAATAAATACCACTTCCTTGTGCCAGTCTGGTTTTAGCATTGTGAAAGAAATAAAGGGCAAAATCCCAGATAGAACCACTGGCTTCTTCGCCATCTACCCAAACATGTTTTTCCAATAAATGCCAGCCGCGCGGACGAACAAATAATACGGCATGCTGTTCATTGAGTTTATATTCTTTTCCGGCTTCGTTTACAAAAGAAATTGTTTTAAGATTTGCATCTTTTAAATTGACCTGACCTTGAATATTGTTTTCCCATGTTGGCGCATTGGAGTCTTCAAAATCGGCCATAAAAACTTTAGCTCCTGAATTGAGCGCATTAATAATCATTTTGCGGTCAACGGGACCCGTTATTTCCACTCTTCTGTCTTGCATATCAGCAGGGCAGGGGGCAACCGTCCATTCGCTTTCACGAATTTGTTTAGTTTCCGGTAAAAAATCCGGCAATACACCGGCATCCAGTTGTTTTTGACGTTCTACACGTTTTTGTAATAATTCTTTTCTGCGGGCATTGTGTTTGCGCTGTAGTTTAGCGAAAAAGGCAAGTGCTTCCGGTGTAATGATTTCAGCCCATTCAGGTCTGAATTCGCCTCTTATTTCTACACCTTCCAATTGAGGATATTGCGACATATTCGAGTAAAATTTCTTTTTTACGAAATTAGCTATAATGCAGATTTTAGCACGAAAAAAGATGTTACCTAAAGATTATGATAAGGTTTTATTTTCCAATGCATGCATTGGAATTTTTTTTTATCAAATTAGTAAAAGTAGGAAGATAATAGTATGGCACAAGATTTTGAAACAAAAATGAGATGACATATTATAATGTAGTATTTTTAAATTATCCATAATATTAATTAGGGTTTTTTGGGTGGATGTGTGGCATTTGAGTACAAGAAGTGGTTAAAATAATGAGTTCTGGTAATAATTTCAATTTTCTGGAGAATATTCGTGTCATTTTCATTTTATGCATCTTGCCAACTCTGTTTTAACTTCATCCGGAAAGCCTGACAAGCCGGGCATGTCATTATATTCTACTATAAATTTATTTTCGTTTTTGTCTTCTAAAATATCAATCGCTAAAATATCTGCCTTCAAAAATTCTTGTATTTTTTTGTCTGATTTATTAATGTTTCATCTTTTTCTATCATAACAAAATCTGTCGTTTGAATATTCGCTTTCCAGAATTTTCCTTTTCGTGCTATAGCCCATGATTTATCTCCAATTGCTAAATAGCGAATATCTTTTTCATAATTTATATAGGGTTCAATCGTTACATAGTCTTCAGAAATAAATAGTAAATCTTTTATATCCTGCCATTTTTCAATGGTGTTAACCAATACTTTTCCAAAACCGCCATGATAGTTTCCTGCTTTAACTACAAACGGGAATTCTATTTCTATGTTCTTTAATTGTGTGGAACTTGTGGCAACATTAAATGGTATAACAGGCAGATTACATGCTTTCAAAACATTCAACATGCTTAACCTGTCGTATCCTTGTAATAATACATTTGCTGAGTTCCTACATTGCACACCTGAAAGTTGTATAATTTCCAATGCTGTTTTATGCCTTGGATGAGGCTTAATTGCTCCAACACGCCATAAGATTTTATGCGGTTTTCAGATTCCATCCTGGTCTATTGCATATAGCTGATTGTTTTTAAACAACCACTCTGTAAACTGAATCAGTTTGCGTTCAACTTTATATTCAGTTAAAAATTCTTGCCAATATGTTTCTCCATTCACTACTAAAATTGTTTCCATATTTTTGAATTATGAGAATAATAACCTTCAAATTGCTAAAATAGTTGAGTCTGCCCAACATCATTTTACGAAGTTAGTAAGTTTCAATTAATATAAAAATGAACTGTAATAAATACCAAACTAAACATATTTTTTACTGCATGCTTCTGGACGTCTGATGCATAGTAGTTGTAGCAGGTACAAGCATGCCTCACTTTTCCATTTCTGCATGCTTGCGCTATTGTAGTGTTTATACCCCTTGGCTTGTACCACAATAAGGACAAAACTTATATTCTTCATTTAGTCTGTTCTTGCAGTTATCACAGAATTTTACATAATCAATAACTGGTTTTATTTTTATACTAGTTTTTTCGGTGAATATTTCAGGTATCTCTTTTAGAAAACTTGATTCATTGCCTTTAATCGTTAAAAGGAATAGCTCATCTTTTGCTCTTGTTATGGATACATAAAAGAGTCTTCTTTCTTCTTCCATTAAGACATCGTGATTTGAGGGTTTTACCACTTGAAAGATTCTATCTTCCATCCAAATATCTGGAAATCCTCCGTTCCCTTCAGTCAATCCTATTATAAAAACTGCTTTTGATTCTAGTCCTTTTGAAGCGTGTATTGTTTTTCCATTAAAGTATAGTCCCTCTTGTTTAAATCTTTCAAAATAAGGACTAGCCATTTTACTTCTTCTATATAAGAATAATATCTCATCCTTTCTGTAGCCATCTGCCATTAATTTTTTTACTTCCTCACTGGCATAGTTAAGTAAATCTTCTTCGTCCTTTCCTTTGTAGATATGAATTTTACTGTTTGATTTTTTTGTAGATTGAATTAGTTTGTCAACTCTGACTTTATTATGTTTAATTACTTCATTACTTGCACCTACAATATGTTCAGTACTTCTGTAGTTTAAACTTAATTTTATTGTTTCTGCATTTGGATAGTGATTATGAAAATTAACAATATAATCTACATTTGAGCCTCTAAAGCCATATATGCTTTGCCAATCATCGCCTACGCAAAAAAGCTGATTAGATTCTGTCAGCAAAAGCTTGATTAATTCAACTTGTAAGTTGTTAACATCTTGAAATTCATCTACCAAAATGTATTCAAATTTCTTTTTAAATTTGTCAGCTATATCCGAATGATTTTTTAACAATGAAATTGTCCGTATAATCATATCGTTAAAATCCAAATATGATTTATTCGTGCAATATGCTGTGTGTTTTTTTTAAATAGGAATAGCTAATTTGTAAAAGTCTCTCACTCTTTCGTGTTGGTCTAATTGCGATTTAGCTAAAGCGTCTTCAAATGATAAATTCTCAACTTTAATTAAGTCCAATACTGACAATACTAATCTTCTGAATTCTTTTAAGTCCTTTCCGTAACCTTGAAATTCTTCTTCATACTTCAGTGCAATGGTATAATGATAGTTTGAAGGTAATCTACTTTTAATAATCCTATCTAAAACAAGATTGAAATTTGCAGTACTTTCTGTTTGTTTCTCAAATGTTTTAACCAATAGTTTATCTGCTTTTACAAATTGCTCTTCCTTATTAACACTTGAGTAACTCTTATCACTATTGTGTTCAAGATAAACATTAGCCTCTGGTATGTAGAAATCAGGTTTAAAACCAAAATCTACAAATTTTACTACTCGTTCATATACGAATTTAATGTTATGTCTAAATAACCAATCTGCAATATATTGTTCAGATTTAGATCTTACTTTTGTTCCATTTAGTGAAGTGTAATATAATCCATCTTGATATTTATTTAGATTAATGTCTTTTTTGATATGAATTTTATCAACCATATAGTCCAGGACATATCGCTTTAAGGCAAGCAAATAATCAACTGACTCACATAATTCTATTATTGTTTTGTCTGCTATCTCTATGGTAGTTTCTGGTGAAGCATATTTTGAGAATTCGTCATCCTCAAATTTAGTGTCGCTAACAATTTTAAACTTGTTATCAAACTCTTGTACTCCATAATTTCTTAAAATAGAATAACAGAGACTATGAAAAGTTCGTAGAGTTAAATTTTCAATCCACTTATGTTTTCTTGTGAAATTATATCTTTCAAAGTCTTTTTCTTTCTTATTCTTAAACTTATCCGTTAAGATAGTTAAATATTCCTCTGTATCATCCGCTGAAACAATAAGCCTGTCCAACATTTCATTTGCAGCATTTTTGGTAAATGTAATTGCTAAAATGTTGCCTGAATTGACGTCTTTTTCCTCAATAAGATAGATAAGCTTTTGAAGAAGCGTTTTGGTTTTTCCCGAACCCGCACCGGCTAAAACTAAAAGTCTTTTTGCCTCACTTACAACAGCATCACGTTGTTTTTCATTAAGACTGCTTAAATCAGTTTTGGTTTGGCTCATTTACAATTCTTTTATCTTACACTCGTCGCCGCAATTAGCACACAACGGCATAAAACGAGACAAGTCGTGAAAAAATTTCCATTTTCCGCAACTTCCGTAATTTAAAGGTAGGTATTTAGTTTATAAATGGCAATAGCGAATGTATATTTTTTATGGATATATATCTTGTTGCAGATTTTGATGGGCTTAAATGGTCGATAATACCGTATTTGCGCATCCATATTTGAAGCGGGCTATTGGATCGGATGCCGTACTTATCCAAAATTTCACGTTTAGTCAGATCGGATCCGAGATACTCGACAATGATTTTTTTCTTAAACACTTCGGAGAAGTGAGTAGGAATCGACCGTTGTTTTTAGCCACACAAGCTGCATTTTTGTTGATTGTTTTCTTGTTCATGTTTACACTTTTTTGAGTTATAAATGTGTAAACCTATTCCTGGACAAGACATAATTAAAACTGGGTGCTAGAAAAGTAATCTTATAAATTTACTCCTGCGGATTTACTCTGTTTTCATCACTGATGGAATCGCGCATTTTAGTGTCTGCTTTTACATTTTCCATTTTGTAATAATCCATCAAACCCAAATTACCACTTCTGAAAGCCTCGGCAATAGCCAACGGAATTTGCGCTTCTGCTTCAATCACTTTGGCTTTCGCTTCCTGGGCTTTTGCTTTCATTTCGTGTTCTTGTGCTATCGCCATGGCTCTGCGCTCTTCCGCTTTAGCTTGTGCAATATTTTTATCCGCATTTGCTTGGTCCATCTGCAAATACGCACCGATATTTTTTCCTACATCAATATCGGCAATATCAATAGACAAAATTTCAAATGCCGTACCACTATCCAAGCCTTTATGTAATACAAGTTTTGAAATCGTATCAGGGTTTTCCATCACTGTTTTATGGCTGTCAGACGAACCGATAGACGTAACGATACCTTCGCCCACACGAGCCAACACGGTTTCTTCACCCGCTCCACCCACGAATTGTTTGATATTGGCACGCACTGTAACACGAGCACGCGTTATCAATTGGATACCGTCTTTGGCAACGGCAGTTACCGGCGGCGATTCAATTACTTTTGGATTCACACACATTTGCACAGCTTGCAACACATCCCGACCTGCGAGGTCAATAGCAGTAGCCTCTTTAAAAGTAAGCGGAATATTCGCTTTATCGGCAGAAATAAGTGCATTGACCACATTGCCCACACGTCCGCCTGCAAGATAGTGCGCTTCCATTTCATTGCGAGAAATTTGCAATCCGGCTTTAGTTGCTGTTATCATGTTATTTACAATAACTTGCGGTGGTACTCTTCGGAGTTGCATGAAAAACAACTGAAAGAGTGAAATGTCAACATTGGATAACTTGGCGGATATCCACATCCCGATGTACTTCATAAACATGAAAACGAAAATGAGTACAAATAAAATCAGGATGATACTTACTACTGTTAATACGGAACCTGTCATTTTTTTGTGATTTATTGTTGGTTATTTGTTATTAGTGATTTGTCATTGGTCATTGGTCATTGGAGATTAGTTATTGGTTATTGGTGATTAGTCATTAGTCATTGGAGATTAGTTATTGGTTATTGGTGATTAGTCATTGGAGATTAGTCATTGGTCATTGGTGATTAGTTATTAGTTATTGGTGATTGGTCATTAATTCTAAATTCTCACTACTTAATACTCAATACTCAATACTCAATACTCAATACTCAATACTCAATACTCAATACT
>CAYVGM010000104.1:0-9211 GCA_964451125.1 uncultured Chitinophagales bacterium | reverse complement strand
ATGATGTATAAATCTTCGGAGTCGGCTTTCATCCAGTAGTTTTCACGGGCATATTTTTCTATATGGTCTATACCCGAAAAAAGTTCTTTCTGTTCTTGCTTTACTTCTGCTATTTCTTTTGTATAGTACTGTTCTTCTTTATTCAGTTCGCGCAACTGCAACATCAGCTTTGCCTGAGAAATCAGATTATTCTGACTAAAAAAAAGCAAATAAATAAAATACAAACCGAAGAGTATAAAAAACTTATTCCTAAATAGTGCAGGAATTTTTTCTTTTAGCTTCGGGTCGATGATATACATGTATCAAATGTAACCAATTTCATTTTTTTTAGTCCCTACTACTTAATAACGTATGTTAAAAACGACATAAAATCTGATAAATACTGCTTTGCCAATCAGTGTATTTGTAGAACTAATTATTTATCCGTTATTTCGCATAGCATTTATGAAATCAAAAATAATTATTGGCACACGAGGAAGTAAATTAGCCCTTTGGCAGGCTAATTTTACAAAAGATAAACTGGCCATACATGGCGTAGAAGCTGAAATTACTATTATAAAAACGGTGGGCGATACTTCGCAGCAATGGAATACCAGCTTTGAAAAACTGGAAGGCAAGGGCTTTTTCACAAAAGAACTGGAAGATGCACTACTTTCAAGCGAAATCGACTTAGCTGTGCACTCCTGCAAAGATTTACCGACTGAAAATCCAATGGGATTGACGATAGCCGCATATTCCTATCGCGCCAATCCTTTTGATTGCTTACTGATAAGAAAAGCGGAATCGGATGAAGTGATGCCGCTGAAGCTGAAAAAAAATGCCATAGTGGGCACCTCCAGTTCGCGACGCAAATGCCAGTTGATGGCATTTCGCCCGGATATAACACTGAAAGATATAAGAGGCAATGTGCCGACACGCATTGAAAAATTAAGACAAGGCGAGTTTGATGCCATTATGCTGGCTAAAGCCGGCATTGAACGGCTGGAGATTGACATTTCCGAATTTGAAGTTGTGGAATTAAAATCACCGATGTTTATTCCTGCAGCGGCACAAGGTGTTTTAGCCTATCAAATTCGGAAAAACGATAATGCTTTGCATGAAATTTGCCAGATGCTGAGCGATGCACCGTCTGCTGAAATTACACATATTGAACGCACTTTTTTAAATGGCTTCCAAGGCGGTTGTCAAATTCCGTTAGGCATTTTTGCAGAAAAAGAAAATGACAACACGCATATCTGGATCAGCTACGCCAAAGGCAATCTGGAACTACCGCTCAGAAAACATATTTTGCATACTGCCGGAACTTCTATACACTATTCGCAACTTATACAATCGCTGAAATCACCGGAAAAGAAAACGGTTTATATCACTTCTGCTATTTCAGAAGATGATTATCTTTTCAGGGTATTGGAAGCCAACAATCAGCAGGTTTCGTATGGTAGTTTTATTTCGTTTAGTAAAACAGACTTTACATTTAATCAGGCAGACTGGTTATTTTTCTCCAGCAAAAACGGCGTAAAATTTTTCTTTGATCAAGTAAAAGAATTACCGGCAACTACAAAAATTGCAGCTATCAATCAGGGTACAGCTCAAGAAATTTTAAACTTAAACTATCCTGTTCATTTTACCGGAACGGGTAGCTCGATAACTCATATCGCCGAACAATTTGACAGCTTGGCATATGGCAGAATTGTATTTCCGCAAGCAGAAAATTCCTTACAGAGCATTCAAAAATTATTAAAAAACAATTCGCAGTCCGAAACTTTAATTGTGTATAAAAATCAGCCTAAAGCCAAGATTGAGCAACGCAATGAAGATATATTAGTTTTCACCAGCCCATTGAATGCACAAACCTATTTTGAGCAACGCTCTTTGCAAGTAAATCAAGCAGTTGTTTCTATTGGCAATTCAACCACAAAAAAACTTAATGAGCTGGGCATTTCTGCGGTTCGTACAGCCTATCAACCCACGCCGTGGTCATTGATAGACGAAATTTTTTAGACGCACATGGAGTGAATTATCTTATTTCGTAATTGTATGCTTTGCCATTCAGTTTATAATGAAAATACAACGGACTTTTGTCATCGCTACTTACTTCGTAAGCAAATAATTTTGCACGACAATAGGTGCGTCCGGGAATAGTATCATAAGTGAAGTTGCGTACAGCCTGAAAATCCAGTTCTGTAGAATCGCGTTGCAGAGCATACATTTTTAGAATATTAGGAATATTCTGATAAACAAAATCCGGAGTTTCATTTGTGAGCTTGCAGGAGTTGGTAAACTCACGAATATTGAATGCATTTTTGCTGAAATTATCAATTCCGATATCTATAATATAGTAATCAAATCCCTCCCCCACATTCGTTTCCGGATCAATAATATTATACTTAATCGCATTGTACAATAAAAAACGTACTTCTTCTGTTTTCATTTCCGTCAAAGGTTGAAACTTGCGACTCTCATTAATAGCATTTTCATATTTTTCTTCATGAGCTTGCTCGGGAGAAATGCGGTTTTCAGGTATTTCAATTTTATAAGGGTCATTCAAACCAAAATACTTACAAGAAAGTGGCAATAAACTCCAGCTAAAAAGCAGAAAAATTAACTTATGATGTCTATTCATTTTCATTCGGCAATTCGGTTTTTTGTTTACGTTTGCTGCCTTCATACATTTCATAAATATAAAACAGACAATCTAATTTTCCATTCAGTAAAGGATATTTCTTTTTAGGTTTAAGTCCGAAATTTTTCATGGCTTCAAAATTACTCGTTATCAGACAACAAGTATATCCTGCAAAATGCTGCTTAAACCCATCTCCTATTTGCTTGTAAAGACGGTCAATTTCATAAGATTGCATCCGTTCACCATAAGGAGGATTGATAATAAGTGTACCTGTTCCATAGGGCGGAATAAGTTTCTGCATGCTGTTTTCACGGAAATCAATATACTTCCACATCCCTGCCCTGCGACAATTCATTTCTGTGATTTGCAATGATTTTCTGGATGAATCTGCCGCAATTATTTTAAAATCAATTTCTTCACATACGGCATTTTTGAGTTCATAGTGCAAAGTCTTGAACAAGGTTTCTTTGTAGGTTGGCCAGTTTTTAAAACAAAAATACTCACGGTCCAAATTTGGTGCTTTTTGCAGTGCCATGCTTGTCGCTTCTAAAATGAGCGTTCCACTGCCACACATCGCATCAATAAAGGTAGATTTTCTGTCCCAACCCGATAAGTATATCATGCCTGCGGCAAGCACTTCATTTAGCGGAGCTTCATTTTGATGTGCTCTATTGCCTCGTTTGTGCAAAGAAGTACCTGAGCTGTCTAAGGAGATGGTCACTTTATTATTAAAGATGTGCAGATTCCAAAGTATATCAGGTGTATCAGTATTAATGGATGGTCGCTCACCGTTAATTTTTCTGAAACGATCACAAATGGCATCTTTTAATTTCAGAGAAGCATATTGCGTGTGTTTGAAGTAAGGCGACTGAATCGTAAAATCTATGGCAAAAGTTTGGTTAACAGCAAAGTAATTTTCCCAACTTAAGCGACTGCAAAAATTATAAATATCTTCAGGTGATGTAGATTCAAATTCAAAAACCGGAACTAATACTTTCAGACAAGTGCGCAGCTGCAGATTGGCACGATAAAGCAGTTCTTCAGAATAGTTGCAAATGACCGCACGCTTACCTGTTTCAATATTTTCAGCCTGCAAATGCGATAATTCTTCTGCCAATACCGGCTCTAAACCCTGTAAGGTTTTGCAGACTAATTTAGTTTGAAATACATTCACTTACTTAAAATTTTAAAGCCCAATTCGTTGCACAAAATACTCATTTAAAACGTTATTTAACCTTGCAGTTTTTACATTACTAATTTTATGCAATAAATTAAAACTTGTAAGTAGATAAGTGATTAATATGTTGAATTGATTAAAACGATTTTTACCATTAAGAAGTTAAGAAAATTAAGACCATTTTCACATCTTCACATTTTCAAATTGGTTAATTGGCTAATTAAATAACTCCCCTATATCGGCTTTTTCTTGTAATAATTTGGGAACGGAAAAGCGTTCGCCGTATTTGGCTGCTAATTGTTTTGCTTTTTCAATTGCATTTTTCAATCCCATGCCGTTCAGATATTGCAAAGTGCCTCCCTCAAATGGTGCAAATCCCCAGCCGAAAATAGAACCGATATTCGCATCTGCTACACTGCGCAATACACCTTCTTCTAAGCAACGAACTGTATCTAATGCTTGTACCATGAGCACACGGTCTATCAGCTCTTGTTGTGGCAACTCTGCCTTTTGAGGAAACAGGGTAACTAATTCGGGATATAAAAACTTAGTGTCCCCTTTAGGATATTCATAAAAACCGGCACCTGCAGCTTTGCCTTTTCTGTTTATCGACAGCATTTTATCTATTACATCATATCCGGGATGATGCGGAATTTCTTTGCCCTCAGCTTCCAAATCTTTTATGGTCTGCTTGCGGATATGATCCATCAAACTCAAAGACACTTCATCGCTTAGTGCCAATGGCCCAACCGGCATTCCGGCTTTCAGTCCTGCATTTTCAATTACTTTAGGATGCTGTCCTTCCAGCAACATGGAAATACCTTCCATTACATAAGTAGAAAATACGCGTGAAGTATAAAAACCTCTGGAATCATTGACTACTATAGGCGTTTTCTTAATTTGCAATACATAATCAAATGCTTTGGCCAAAGTGGCATCATCGGTTTCGTGTCCGCAAATAATTTCTACCAAAGGCATCTTATCTACCGGTGAAAAGAAATGCAGACCAATAAATTGTTTTGGTCGGGCAGAAGCTTGTGCCAAACCAGTAATTGGCAAGGTAGAAGTATTGGAAGCAAAGGTTCCTTCTGCAAGCATCGTAGCCTCGGCTTCCTGTGTTACTTTTGCCTTGAGTGCTCTGTCTTCAAAAACGGCTTCTATGATTAAATCGCAACCTTCAAATGAAGGTTGATCTGTAGGGTGTATTTTGCTTAAAATTTCATCTGCTTTTTCTTTGGTCATTTTCCCTTTACTGATGCTTTTTTTCAGCAAGCCTTCGGAATAGGCTTTGCCTTTTTCGGCAGCTTCTACCGTAATATCTTTCAGTACTACCTCCATGCCGGAAAGTGCCGTTACATAAGCAATACCGGCACCCATCATGCCTGCACCCAACACCCCTACTTTCTTAGTGGTATATTTTTCAAATCCTTTCGGGCGAGAACCGCCGGCATTTATGGCATTCAGATTATACCAAAATGCAGTAATCATATTTTTAGAAACTTGTCCCGTTGCTAATGAGGTAAAATAGCGCGATTCGATGCGGCATGCAGTATCAAAATCAACGACAGAGCCTTCAACAGCGGTGTTAATAATAGCTTCCACTGCAGGATAATTGCCATGCGTTTTCTTTTTAGTCATGGCGGGTACAATAGGAATCATGCTTGCCACCTTTGGATTTCGGGCATCACCACCCGGAAACTTAAATGCTTTATCATCCCATGGATTAATGGCTTTCGGATTGGCTTTAATCCAGGCTTTTGCCAGTGATATCATGTCTTCCGGAGAATCAGCAATTTCATTGATTAATCCATTAGACAGAGCATCTTTTACTTTCAGTCGTTTTCCTTCTGTCAATAAAGGCAGAGCAGGCTGCAAGCCTATCATTCGGGTAAGGCGAATAATGCCGCCGCCACCCGGCAATAAACCGAGGCCTACTTCGGGCAAACCGAATTGTGCTTTTGGATTGTTCAAAGCTATTCTATAATGACAAGCAAGGGTTAATTCTAAGCCTCCACCTAAGGCGGCACCGTTTAGTGCAGCCACCACAGGTTTGCCAAAGGTTTCCAATCGGCGAAACTGTGCTTTTAAACTTTCGCACATTTCAAAAATGAGCTTGGCATCTGTTTGGGTATAAAGATTGTCAATATCAGCTCCTGCAAAGAAAGTGGACTTGGCGGACGTGAGTATAACACCGGAAATTTCATTTTTTTCTGCTTCTAATTTCGCGAGTGTTTCGTTAAAGAGTTTGCCGAATGCTTCATTAATAACATTGGCACTTCTGCCTTGCATATCCATGGTGATGGTTACGATATTGTCGGTGTCTTTGGCGTAGTAGAACATTTTTTTGATTTGATATTTTTGAAATGAGATTATGAGTTGATGTGAAAATAAGATAGTGTGAAAATACTGAATTATTTATGCAATTTCATTAAGTTAAACATGTTATTAAATCTCAAAATAGTTGATTAACTTTTAAAAACTAATCCTGATGGCAATTATGGAAGTAGGGTAAAATCAATTATTTTCTGTTTAACACATACGCAGAGTCCTCTGCGAGAGAGTCTGCTGGGAAAGTGTTGCTTCTAAGCAGAGTCTCCTGAAAGGGACTCTGCCGGGAAATTCAAATTTAGCAGTTGCTACGTCTTTCTCTACATGAAAAAGAACAGAAAATGTGCATTACTAAAAAAGAAAAATCTGTATGCTTCTATTATCAAAACGTTAGTCAGAATACTATAACAATAAACATATTTTACACCAAAAAATTATGCGTTATGTTTGGGAATCCTGCATTATCCAAGCCTCCGGTATGAAGTGCAATAAGGGTGCTGTCTGGTTTGAAATAATCTTTTTTTATCAAATCAAAAATACCAAACAGCATTTTACCGGTATAAACATAGTCAAGTTGAATTTGGTGTTTGGCATAAAAATCAGTCATGAAGTCCAGTAAATCTTTATCTGTTTTTACAAAACCACCAAAAGTATAATCCGAAATGATTTCAAATTGTCCGTTATATTGATTTATCAAAAATGAATAATCCTGTGCTTTTAGTGCCGGAAAAACGAGCAATTTTTGATTTTCATTTAGCCCACTTAAGAGTCCTCTTGCAGTAGTTCCCGTTCCGGCAGCTGTACAAAAATTATCGAACGGCATTTGGATTTCATCTATTATTTCGCGACAACCATATTCAGCAAGTGTATTGGCACCGCCTTCCGGAATAGTATAAACTTCATTCAAATCGAGTTGATATTCATTTATAAAATTTTGAAAAAAATCAGGGTTATATCGTTTTGCATATTCCGTTCTGCTTACAAAGAATAATTTCATTCCGTATGCTGCACATTGTTTTAAATTCTCATTCGCCTCAGCATGTAACTCCTCTCCTCTTACAATGCCGATGCTTTGCATTGAAAAGTAATTGGCTGCACATGCTGTGGCTGCTAAATGGTTGGAAAATGCTCCACCGACAGTAAGTAAAACTTTTTTATGCTGGTTTTGTGCTTCTTGCATATTGAATTTTAGCTTTCGCCATTTATTACCGGATACTACAGGATGTATCAAATCATCACGCTTGATAAAAAAGCTGATTTTCTTTTGAGAAAACAAGTCATCGTGCAGTTGTATTAAGGGTGATGGCAACTGGAACATAAGAAAACTTATGCTAATTTCTCTAATGCTGCTTTTACGCGGCGGAAAGCTTCTGTTAGGTTTTCTTCGGAAGCGGCATACGAAAAACGAATACATTCCGGTGCACCAAAGCCTGTTCCGCTTACGGCTGCCACATGTCCTTCGTGCAACAAATACAAACACAAATCGTCTGCATCCTTAATTTTCTCGCCATTAAAATCTTTACCAAAATAGGCACTCATATCCGGGAAAACATAAAACGCACCCTGCGGAATATTGCATTTTACATTGGGGATTCCTTTTAGCATTTCCAACACCAAATCCCTGCGTTTTTCAAAGGCAAGACGAAATTGATGTGTAGGCTCCTGGTCGCCTAACAGTGCGGTAATGGTAGCATGTTGCGCTACAGAATTTGTTCCGGATGTAATTTGTCCTTGCAACTTATCACAAGCTTTCGCGATGTAGGCAGGCGCAGCTATATAACCGATTCTCCAACCCGTCATAGCATAACCTTTCGCTTGTCCGTTCACGATAATCGTACGGTCTTTCATACCAGGAAATTCAGCTATAGACACATGTTTTCCGGTATAATTGATATGTTCGTAAATCTCATCTGAAATTACATATACGTGTGGATGCCTTTCGAGAACGGCAACAAAACTTTCAATTTCTTCTTTGGTATAAACAGAACCCGTGGGATTGCTGGGTGAAGAATAAACCAAAAATTTTGTTTTAGGCGTGATAGCCTTTTCCAATTGCTCCGCTGTCATTTTGAAATCTGCATCTACCGAGGTAGGTATATAAACCGGAGTAGCTCCACACAGTTTTACTTGCTCGGGATAAGACACCCAAAATGGTGCAGGAATAACAACTTCATCTCCCGGATTTAAAAAGCCGATAAACAAGTTTGCCAAAGATTGTTTTGCTCCTGTAGAAACAACTATATTTTCGGGTTTATATTCCAGATTATTATCGCGCTTTAATTTTTCGCAAATCGCTTGTTTCAAATCCAAGTAACCGGAAATAGGTGAGTAAGAATCGTATTTACCGCTGTCAATGGCCGCTTTAGCTGCTTCTTTGATATGCTTGGGTGTGTTAAAATCGGGTTCGCCTAATGACAAGCTGATTACATTTACGCCTTTGGCGGCAAGATCGCGGCTAAGCTGTGCCATTTTGATAGTGGCTGATTCCGTTACACGGTTTAAAGCATCTGATGTTTGTAACATATTTGTAAATTTCAGCATAAAAATACTGAATCTCTTAAACTAAAAACAAATTGGATTATTATGTTAAGATAAAACTTGATGAATGATGAATGATGAATGATGAATGATGAATGATGAACGATGAATGTTGAAAGATGAATGATAAATGATGAACTATGAATGTTGAAAGATGAATGTTGGATGATTATTGCTGAGCTACTCTGTTTGTTTGGTACTTTTTTTCTTAGTCAAAAAAAGTACCCAAAAAAGACAAGGCAAAAATATCGCTCTGCACTAAAGCACACGAACTGCTAACGATTTTTGCCATCCCACGCTTTTTTGCATCATACCTTCTATAATAATTATCGTTTGTTTTTAGTGTAGTTATAGATTTGAGACGTTGAATTATAAATTTTATAGTTTATATTTAAAAGAATAAATACTAAAACATACCAAACTTTCTTATTTTATCACTAATTAGCAATGACTACGCTCCTTTCATCTACTTTTCCCATTCACTTACCCGATTAAAACCGGCAACATTTTTAGAGGGACGTTGCATAATTTTTTCCATTTTTGTC
>CAYVGM010000103.1:2871-9224 GCA_964451125.1 uncultured Chitinophagales bacterium | reverse complement strand
GGCATTTTTTTTGCAAAATAAATGTCATCTCGGTTTTCTTTGCCTAAATTATCCAAAGCAAATTTACGGGCAAAATAAAGCGTTTTTCCATCCGGAGCTATAATGGGCAAGTGGTCATAATATTGTGAATTGACACCGGCACCCAGGTTTTCAGGAAGCCCAACTGCTTCGCTGTATTTTACAACATTGATAATAGGTTGATAGGGTTGAGTATTGGAAGAAATACCAATACAATCAATTTGCGACATACCGGGTACTGCATCCGTGTTTATCTTCAATTTTAATTTCACAACATTATACGTTGGCTTTATTTTGTAATAAGACAAAATGTCGCCGTATTTTTCTATATAGCCCGGGTTTTTATTTTCATAAACACTGTATTCTTTTCCCTTATCATCGTATAAAATGATTTCTTTTACAGCACCCGGATTGTAAGATTCACCAATGATGACTTGCTGTACCATCTGTGGTTTACTAAATCCAACGGTAATAAATTCTTTACCCATCTGTGTTTTGGCCGTTGCCCATGCCAAAGGCGATTTTCCTGCTACAGGCGTATTCGGATAACCCAACACTTGTTTGGCTCTGTAAAAAGGAGAACCCATTTCATCCACATATTCTGAAGAAAAATCAATGACTTTATTTGCCCATTGAATTTGAGCCTGAACAAAAATTCCTTTGCTTATTAAAAGGAGAAAAACAATAAAACGGAAAGTTTTCATATTCTGAAATTACTAAAAATCTTAAATATTGTAAAACTTCAACAAGATTTGTACCAATACACTAAATCATTACATACAACGTTTACTTTTGGTATTAATTTTGTCTATTTTGTGATATGAAACACATTTTTGTCCTACTTTTTACTCTTTTCAGTATGTTGTATGCTATGGCACAGCTTAGCCCCGGCAATGAAGCTAAAATCAAAGCTTATGAAGATACGATTCGCATTTATGGCGATACGATGATAAACAGTTTATTACAAGACAACCGTAGTATTGCCAGTTACAGAATTATTAAAACACTGACAAAAGCATTGAAAATTGAGAATTCTTATTATTACAAATGGGATTCAACCTTGCCTTGGAAAATTATTCAATCTGAAGACGGCAACCTGAAAATCTTTACCTGGTATGTCAGAAATGATGAAGAAATGTACAAGTTTTTCGGTACTATTCAAATGAAAAGCGACACACTCAAAATGTTTCCTTTAATAGATTACAGCGATTTCTCAGATGATCAACAGCATATTACGGTAGATAATAATAATTGGATTGGATGCATGTACTATGGCATTAAAACAGTAAAATCAGGAAAAAATACATACTATACCTTATTTGGCTGGGATGGCAATTCTGCAATGAGCAATAAAAAAGTCATGGAAATTTTATGGTTCAAAAATGGTAAACCCCGTTTTGGGGCTCCCATAATTGATTTAGGAAATGGAAAACTTGTCAGTCGGTTTATCTTAGAAAGTTCGGATGATGTTTATCCAACTATGAATTATTTTGAGCTGGAAAAAAGAGTGATTTACGATCATGTTGCCCCTAATGGTGATGCGTTAGAAGGTTTTTATGCCAATTATGTCCCTGATGGGACCTATGAAGGATTTGCTTGGAAAAAAGGTAAATGGCGTCACATCGATATGATAGATTATGAAAAGAAAAAAGATGGTGATGTGCCTAACGTGCAAAAGAAAGAAAATTATGAATTATACAAAACCAAAACGAAATAAGATTATATATTGGTTTCTTTAATTAAGTAAAGTGGACGCTGTTTGACGTTGTCCATAATTCTGCCTAAGTATTCGCCAATTATCCCAAGGCAAATTAACTGCACGCCTCCTAAAAATAAAATGCTGACCATCGTAGATGACCAACCCGGAACGGTATCAATACCAAAATATTTTTGATACAAGGTATAAACAATGACAACAAAAGCAACTAAAGAAACAATAAAGCCAAGATAGGTTGCCAATCTCAATGGAAAATTGGAGAATGATGTAATGCCGTCGAAAGCAAACCGAAACATTTTGGAGTAGGTATAATTAGACTTACCCTGCATGCGTTCAGCTCTGTTGTATAAGACATAAGTTTGATTAAAACCGGTCCATGCAATTTGCCCTCTCAAAAATTTATTTCTTTCCGGAAGTGAAATGATAATATTTTTTATTCGGGATGACATGATGCGAAAATCTCCGGTATCCAGAGGAATTTCTACTTCTGATAAATTATTGATTAATCGATAAAACCATTTTGCAGTCAGTTTTTTATGCCAGGTCTCTCCATCTCTCACCTGCCTTTTGGCATAAACGACATCGTAGCCCTCCTGCATTTTTTGATACAGCTCTAAAATCAGCTCCGGTGGGTCTTGCAAATCTGCATCGATGATCACCACTGCATTTCCCTCAGCATGTTCCAATCCGGCAAATGCTGCAATCTGATGTCCGAAATTTTTAGAAAAATCCAGATATTTAACTTTTTTGTCTTGTGACAGTTCACGGATGATTTCAATTGAACTGTCAGTACTGCCGTCATTCACAAAAACCATTTCAAAATCGGCTGTGAGTGATGATAATACCATCGATAAACGCTCATATAGTGCATGAAGATTACCTTCTTCATTATAAATCGGTATAACCACAGAAATTTCCACTGCACAAATGTACAAATTGACTTAAATTTTTTATAGATAAAATCTTGTTCTTTCTGAAGCGTTTAACTTATATCGTTCAAAGATGTTATTTTTACAAAAGTGAATTTTTTATTCAGGCAAAAGAGATGGAAGTATTTGTTGTTTTTTTTGGCAACAAGTATTGTGGTGTTTACGGTTTGGTATACCCGAAATTTGGCAAATGCCATAGCCACTGAAGAAACACAAAAAGCAGAAGATATTGCTGATGCCTACTCTATTTTAAACAGTAATTCGACCGATGAACTGGAATTGTCTAAAGCACTTGAAAAAATAAAAGACAATACAAATATTCCGGTCATTTGGGCAGATAAAGAGCATAATGTTTTTGCCTATAAAAATTTTGATTCTGTAAAAGTAAATCAGGACACCACCTATCTGCTTAAGCAAATTATGCATTTAAGGTCACAACGCCATATTATTGAAATAGATTTGGCTAATAATCAGAAGCAATATTTGTATTATAAAGATTCCGATTTATTGGTTAATATCAGAAAATATCCATTTTATGTTTTGGCCATGGTAGCACTTTTTTTTATCATCAGCTTTGCTGCATTTTCTGCATCCCGCAGGGCAGAACAAAATCAAGTTTGGGTGGGGTTGGCAAAAGAAACTGCCCACCAGTTGGGTACGCCGCTTTCCTCTTTATCTGCTTGGACTGAGATTTTACAACAAAAAATAACAGCCGAAAAAGATCAGTATATATTTGATGAAATGCAGAAAGATTTGGACAGGCTTGTGCTGATAGCAGAAAGATTTTCTAAAATTGGTTCTGTCCCCGAACTTTCAAAAAACAGAGTAGCAGATATTTTACAGAATGGCATAGACTATATTGCAAAACGGGCATCAAAAAAGATAGAAATAACGATGAACCCAAATGTCGACATGAATTTATTTGCAGCACTTAACCCACCTTTATTTGAATGGGTGTTGGAAAATATTATGAAAAATGCACTGGATGCTATGGATGAAAAGGGTGCGATTACCTTAAATGCAATTGAACAGGATAATCAAATAATAATAGATATTTCAGATACCGGAAAAGGAATTACTAAAAGCCAGTTGGAACAAATATTTGAACCGGGATTTTCTACAAAAAAAAGGGGATGGGGACTCGGACTTACACTCGCCAGAAGAATCATAGAAGAGTATCACCATGGCAAAATATTTGTAAAAGAGTCGTCAGCAAAAGGGACTACCTTCAGAATAATATTAAATTCAATCTAATTTAAGGGTTGACTAAGCTGTCTTTCTTAATAATTTCAACATTAAACCAGTTTTCTTCAGTCGGTGTCAACAAGATTTTATCTTAAGATTTTTATTTCAGTCATTTAATTGTATCTTTGTGCGTTAATTTCTTTATGGCTAAAGTTACCATCGACGGTTATACGCTCGAAGTTCCTGACGGAATCACCATATTGCAAGCCGCCAGAATGATAGATGAACAATATGGCACAAATGTCGCACCTCCGACGATGTGTTACTATTCAAAATTAAAAACTACAGGCGGATATTGCAGAACCTGCATCGTAAAAGTAGCTCAGGGTTCTGAAAAAGACCCTCGACCTATGCCCAAACCTGTACCAAGCTGTCGCACAAATGTGATGGATGGAATGGTCGTCCAGAATAACGATTCTCCTGAAATATTGGAAGCACGTGCCGGTGTAGTTGAATTTTTATTGATTAACCATCCATTGGATTGCCCGGTTTGCGATCAGGCAGGTGAATGTCATTTGCAGGATTTGAGCTATCAAAATGGAAAAGAACAAACTCGCTATGAGTTTCACCGGAATGAATTTGAAGCTGCTGACCTGGGCGATAAGATTAAGCTGAATATGAATCGTTGCATTTTATGCTATCGTTGTGTGAAAACTTGCGAACAACTGACAGATGGTAGAGTACATGGAGTCATAAACAGAGGCGATCATGCAGAAATCTCCACCTATATTCAAAAAGCAATTGACAACGAATTTTCGGGAAATATAATTGATGTATGCCCTGTTGGTGCTTTGACCGATAAGACATTTCGCTTTAAAAGCCGAGTTTGGTTTACACGCCCTGTAGATGCTCACCGAGATTGCCCAAAATGTTCGGGAAAAGTGAGATTGTGGTTCAAAGGAGAAGATATTTTGCGAGTTACTGCCCGCAAAGACCGTTGGGGCGAGGTAGAAGAGTTTATCTGTAATGAATGCCGTTTTGATAAAAAGCACATTACAGATTGGGTAATAGAAGGACAAAGTAAAATCAATGACCATTCTGTTATTGCTCAAAATCATTATGCCAAATACTACAATGCTGAACGAAAAGTATTTCAGCATGAAGTAGAAGTGGATAAAAGTAAAAAAGCGGAACTGGGCGAAGGTGCTCTCAATCCGAATAATCATTTCTAAAGCAGAACTAAATAGCATATGGGAATCGAGGTTTTTTTATTGTATAAGATATTGTTGGTATTAGTAGTCTTCCTGATTGCATTAGGCATAGCAGCTTATTCTACTTACGGCGAGCGTAAAGTAGCCGCATTTATGCAAGACCGCATCGGTCCTGACAGAGCTGGACCCTATGGCGTATTTCAGCCACTTGCTGATGGCTTGAAAATGTTTATGAAAGAAGAAATTATTCCGGCAGTATCCAATAAATATCTCTTTATTCTAGGTCCGAGTTTGGCTATGCTGACGGCTTTAATGACCGGTGTCGTAATTCCTTGGGCTAGTCCACTACATATAAACGGGATCGTATTTCCTCTGCAAATTACAGATATCAATATTGGTATTTTATATGTATTCGGTGTGGTTTCATTTGGTGTATATGGTATCATGATTGGAGGATGGGCATCAAATAATAAATATTCACTGTTAGGTGCATTACGCGCTTCCTCACAAATGATTAGCTATGAAATAGCCATGGGTTTGGCACTTGTTGCACTGATAATGAAAACCGGAACACTAAGTTTAGGAGGTATTGTAGCTCAGCAAGGAGAAGGATTCTGGAATATTATTTATCAACCCTTGGGCTGTTTGATTTTTGTGATTTGCGCTTTTGCCGAGACAAACAGAGCTCCATTTGACTTACCGGAATGCGAGACAGAATTGGTGGGTGGCTATCATACGGAATATTCGTCCATGAAATTGGGATTTTATCTGTTTGCCGAATATATCAATATGTTTATTTCTTCAGCAATCATTGCATCGCTTTATTTTGGTGGATATAATATACCATTTCAGTCTCATTTCGGCTTAGACGGTAATATCCTCTCTATTCTGCAGTTTTTATTCTTTTTTGGCAAAATAATATTCTTTATATTTTTCTTCATGTGGGTACGATGGACGATACCAAGATTCAGATATGACCAATTGATGAATTTGGGTTGGAAAATTCTGATTCCATTAGCCATACTCAATATATTACTCACCGGAGTAGGCATGTACGCATTGGGGAAAGTATAATCAGATATTTCAGTTTGCAATCGAATAGTTTGCAAACAAAATTCTGCAAATTGCAAATTATATGAAACTGACAAACAGAAGCAAATTAGTAGTAAAAAAAGAGATGTCTCTTTCTGAGAAGCTCTATTTGCCTGCAATTACTGCCGGTATGAGTATTACATTAAAGCACTTCTTTAAAAAACCCGCTACTATCAGATACCCTGAAGTTAAACGCGAAAT
>CAYVGM010000103.1:0-2771 GCA_964451125.1 uncultured Chitinophagales bacterium | reverse complement strand
TTTAAAAAAGATAAAACAAAAAAACACAATCAAACCTGGGAAGACAAACAAGCTTTGATTCAAGAAAACAAGCACCATTAATTTATGTTACTCTCACAATACATATTTTTCTTTTTGGCTTTTTTAGCGGTTATCAGTGCGCTGATGGTCATTTTGGATAAGAATCCTGTACACTCTGTGTTATACCTGATTGTTACCTTTTTTGCAATAGCCGGTCATTATGTTTTACTTAATGCCCAGTTTTTGGCGGTAGTACATATCATTGTTTACGCAGGAGCCATCATGGTTTTATTTTTATATGTCATTATGATGCTCAATCTTAATAAAGAAATAGAACCGCATAAAAAGAATTTGCCGAAGTTTATTGCAGTGGTAACGGCATGTCTGTTATTAGTAAGTCTTGTCAGTTTACTTAAGGGTGCTGAAAATTCAATGTTGCCTGCATTGAAATACAGTAATGTAGGCTTGGTAGAAAATTTAGGAAATACATTATTCAATGAATACATGCTGCCTTTTGAGGTGTCCAGTGTTTTATTTTTATCAGCAATGGTAGGAGCAGTATTTTTGAGTAAGAAAGAAAATTGAAAATGGTAAAAAGTAGTAAGTAAATAGTAATTAGATAATGAAATAAATTAAGATGTCTGAAACATTCAGGAGAAATTCAGATATAGTTAAAATCCAATCACATATCACTATTTACTTTTTACTATAAAATATAAAAAACATGAACGAAGTAATTATAGGCATACCGATTCAGTATTACATTTTCTTAAGTGTAATCTTGTTTAGTTTGGGAGCATTAGGTGTGATGTTCCGCCGTAATGCCATTATCATTTTTATGTGTATTGAGCTGATGCTGAATGCCGTAAATTTGTTATTAGTAGCATTTTCCAGATATTTCGGCGACAGCGGTGCGCAAGTGTTCGTGTTTTTTATCATGGTTGTTGCAGCTGCAGAAGTTTCTGTTGGATTAGCCATACTCATGATGGTCTATCGAAATGTAAAATCATCAGATATTGATGTGTTGAATACGTTAAAAGGATAAAATTATAAAAATGAAAAAGCTTCTTATATTATTAACTGTGTTCGGGCTTGTTTCTTGCGTAACGAAAAAGAAATTTCAGGCTACTCAGTTAGAAAAAGATAAAATCGAGCAAACCTTGCGTCAGACTACTTCTGACTTGGCTGATTGCGAAAAGAAATTTGCCGGAAAGTCCACCGATTATAACAATTTGATGGATGAACTCACCAAAGCTAAAACTACAATTGACGGTCTGAATTCCGAAGTGAATTTCCAGAAAACTCAAAATATAAAATTACTGGATCAGCTTACTAATTTGTCTGTTATCAGCAAAGAAGGAGCTGAGAGTATTAAAAAATCACTGGAAACTATAGATAAACAATCCAGAGAACTTTCAGAATTAAATTCACAAATCCGTACTAAAGATTCATTGAATTTGGTTTTAGTCATGAATTTGAAACGCTCATTGCAAGATGTAAATGATACGGATGTAAATGTTAATGTAGATAAAGGTGTTGTGTTGATTTCTTTATCTGACGGTATGTTATACAAATCAGGTTCGTATGAGATTTTACCACGAGCAGGCGAAATTTTAGGAAAAATCGCGAAAGTGATAAACGATTACAGCACATTTGATGTATTAATTGAAGGCAATACAGATAATGTGCCTATTAAAAATTCTTGTATGCTGGATAACTGGGATTTAAGCGTGAAAAGAGCAACTTCAATTGCCCGGGCATTACAATTGCAATATGCAGTTAATCCTGCTCGTATTATTGCAGGCGGTCGCTCCGAATTTTATCCTAAAGTAGCCAACGATACACCGGCAAATAAAGCTATAAACCGCAGAACGGAAATCATTATCATGCCGAAATTAGACGAGTTCTTCAAACTTCTGGAAATTAAAAAGTAAAAACGAATGTCATTGCTAATGCTTATCCCTTTATTTCCTTTAATCAGCTTTTTGATTATCGCTGTATTGGGAAATAAATTGCCCAAATCTGTCACTTCCCTGTTAGCTCCCGGAAGTATCTTGCTTTCATTTATTGTGGCATTGATTGTTTTTTTCAAAATACTGCACACAGGCGAATCCCTCACTGCACATATTTTACCATGGATTAATGTCGGTACGTTCAAATCAGAAATTGCATTAACCGCCGATTCTTTATCCATATTATTCACACTGGTTATTACGGGAGTAGGTTTTCTCATTCATGTTTATTCAGTAGGCTATATGCATGATGAACCCGATTATAACCGCTATTTTTCTTACCTGAATTTATTCGTCTTTTTCATGTTATTGCTTGTATTAGGCAATAATTTCTTATTGATGTTTGTCGGTTGGGAAGGCGTAGGTTTATGTTCTTATCTGTTGATTGGATTTTGGTTCAGCAATATTGATTATGCAGGAGCTGCAAACAAAGCATTTATCATGAACCGTATCGGTGACTTAGGATTTATTTTGGGTATCATCTTAATTTTTGGTGTATTTGGCACAATCGACTATCATACAGTTTTCAACTTAGCAGGAGATGTGAAAGTAAACGGTCAATTAATAACATGGATAACCTTGCTGCTGTTTATCGGTGCAATGGGAAAATCAGCTCAAATTCCATTATATACCTGGTTGCCTGATGCCATGGCTGGTCCTACGCCGGTTTCTGCATTGATACATGCAGCTACTATGGTTACGGCTGGTATTTATATGGTAGCCCGTTGTAATGTACTGTTTAGTTTATCTCATTTTACC
>CAYVGM010000102.1:0-9239 GCA_964451125.1 uncultured Chitinophagales bacterium | reverse complement strand
AAGTATGATTTTTATCATTTCAAATTTTAAAAATTAATCGGAAATTTAACAGCTTAATTAAAACATACAATTTTACTAATCTATAATAAATCAATCAACATGACAACAGAAGCAGAACACAAAGCACTCCTCGATGATTGCAAAAGCTGGTATGAAACTTTAGCAGCCTACCGCGAAAAAATAAATGTAATGAAAAATGAGTTGTATTTTTTTGCTCCCGGTAAAACTGACGCTGAAGTAAAAGTGGGTATCGAACATTTCCACAATCAATTTCATATCCAGCTGATTAATGTTCACGATTTAAAACACGAAATCCGTTATCATTTGCATCAGGCTGAAGCTCATCCAGATTTAAGCTATCAGGTACCTCATGAAGACCTGAAAGAAAAAGTACAGTTCATGACCGGATACTTGGATAAATTAAGTGATGAATTTCATGCATTTATCAAACAATAAAATTTAGTCGGCGTATGCCGACTTTTTTCATTTTTAAATTCTAAAGACACCATTATGGCAAAATATGATTCTAACCATGTAAAAAACGTGGCACTATTAGGGCATGCAGGATGTGGCAAAACAACATTAGCTGAAAGTATGCTTTTTGAAGCCGGAGTAATCAACCGGATGGGAACGATAGCCGGAAAAAATACCGTATCTGACTATCATGAACTGGAAACTGAACGAGAAAGTTCTGTTTTTGCATCTTTGCTGCACACCCCTTGGAAAGATTATAAAATTAATATCATTGATACGCCGGGGTATGATGATTTCGCAGGAGAAGTAATTAGTGCATTGCGTGTAGCCGATACCGGCGTAATCGTTATCAATGCCGCTAACGGAGTAGAAGTAGGAACTGATATCATTTGGGAGTACACCGAAAAATTCAAAACCCCTACCCTGTTTGTCATCAACCAGCTGGATAAAGACGAAGCTGATTTTGACAAGACCTTGCAGGAAGCTAAATCTCATTTCGGAAACAATGTCGTTGCCGTTCAGTATCCTGTACAAACCGGAGCTAATTTCAACAGCATCATTGATGTTTTGAATATGGTCATGTATGTTTATCCGCCTCGAGGAGGAAAACCTGAAAAACAAGCTATTCCGGCAAATGAAAAGGAACGCGCATCAAAATTGCACCAGGAGCTGGTAGAAGCGATTGCTGCCAATGACGAAGGACTGATGGAAAAGTACTTCGAACAAGGTGAATTGAGCGAAGATGAAATGAAAAACGGCCTACATGCTTCTATGATTAAGCATGATATTTTTCCTGTGTTCTGCTGCTCTGCTGAAAGAAATATGGGCAGTGGTCGAATCATGAGTTATATTGACAATGTTTGCCCATCTGCCAATGAAATGCCTCCGCAAATTACAAAAGCCGGCACTGAATTAAAATGCGACCCAAATGGTCCTGCATGTATTTTCATTTTTAAAACAATCATAGAACCGCATATCGGAGAATTGAGCTTGTTTAAAGTATTCAGTGGTACTATTCGTTCGGGCGTTGAATTAGTCAATGAGAACACTGGTGTTACAGAAAAGATAAATCAACTCCTCTTGCTTGAGGGACATAACCGCATTCCTGTAGATGAATTAACTGCAGGTGATATTGGTGCTACGATTAAGTTGCGATCTACCCATGTTAATAATACCTTACACGTAAAAGGGGCAAATTTAGAGCTTGCACCTATTGTATTCCCTAGTACGAATGTAACAGTAGCCATTGCTGCAGTTAATAAAAACGATGAAGAAAAACTCGCACTTGCTTTGCATACACTTAAAGAAGAAGATGCTACCGTACATGTGGAAGTTTCACCTGAATTAAAACAGACTCTTTTACATTGTATGGGCGAATTGCACTTGAAAGTGATAGAGTGGAAAATCAACCATATCCATAAACTGGATGTTGTTTTTGATAAACCTAAAATTCCATATCGCGAAACCATACAAGCCTCTGCTGAAGCAAATTTCAGACATAAAAAACAAAGCGGCGGTGCAGGTCAGTTTGGCGAAGTGCACTTACGTGTAGAGCCTTGGTATGAAGGCATGCCGGCTCCTCTGCATTTAAATCTTCGACATGAAGAAGAAATTAATTTGGACTGGGGAGGCAAATTAGTATTTTGTAATTGTATAGTTGGTGGTGCTATTGATGCACGCTTTTTGCCATCCATTTTAAAAGGAGTGATGGAAAAAATGCAAAACGGTCCACTTACGGGAAACTATGTTCGCGATGTTCGCGTTTCTGTATATGACGGAAAAATGCATGCCGTTGACAGTAATGATATTTCATTTAAAATTGCAGGTTCACAGGCATTTCGTCAGGCATTTTTTGAGGCACAACCTCAGATTTTAGAACCTATACAAAAAGTAGAAGTACTTTGTCCCGATGAAATGGTAGGAGCCGTTATAGGCGATTTACAATCCAGGGTGGGTATTGTAGAAGGTATGGAAGCTGAAGGTCATTTCCAGAAAATAACTGCAAAAGTACCACTTTCTCATTTGTACCAGTATTCTTCTACCTTACGAGGTTTAACTCAAGGACGTGCACGTTTCACTATGCAGTTTTCTGACTATCAGCCTGTATCTTATGAAGTGCAGAAAAAGCTGACAGAAGCCCACGCCCATCATTCAGATTTTGAAAACGATGATTAAGATAAATTAAATCAAAATCAGTATTATAAAAAAAACCTCTGCCCAAAATAATGGCAGAGGTTTTTTAGATTAATGAAATTAACTTTGTAATACTAAATGCAAAGCTGTGATTTACTCTTTGTCATCTTATTCAGCTAACAATAATCTGTTTATTAGTTTTATTATATACATTGATTACAACAATTAAGAAACTGTTTAAGCAAATAATACAACTCTAACTTACGATGTAAGATGGTGTTTTAATTTAATTTTATACCCTATACTATCATATACATTTACATTACGTCTATTACTTGAATTCAGCTTCTAAAAAGTCATCAGGATTAAATTAATGACAGTTGATATGATAAAACGTATGAGTTGTGGTATCGTAGCCGTTAATTACATAGTAACATGGCAGTGAGTCATTGGGATTTGTATTTGTTGAATCGCAAATCCATGTGTATAAAGGAGTAATCATAACTGAATCATACGGAACAGTATCACAGATAACCGGAGGAATTGGTGTTGTATCATTGCATGAAGCAGGGACTCTTATAGTCATCGTATCCCAAGTATTATGCAGACTGTCAAAGTGTACTACAAACGAATCTCTGTAGCAATTTGGTGTGGGACCGGGGCCACCTCCGATTGGAACGCAAGCGATGAACAGAGGTGAAAACAGCATGAATGCGATCAATGCTTTTGCGATTTTTTTTGTTGTTTGTTTCATTGTTTTAAATTTAAATGAGTTAAGAAAATGGATATTTTTTAATGGTAAATGATGAGAGATGAATGGTGAATGGTGAATGATGAATGGTGAATGATGAATGGTGAATGATGAATGATGAATGGAGAATGATGAATTTTAAATATTAGAATGGCATATAAGCATCTTTTTACTTACTACTTACTACTTACTACTTACTACTTACTACTTACTACTTACTACTTACTACTTCTTACTAATTACTTACTACTAAATTCTATTGTCTGACCAACTTAACTACAGATAAGCCTTCGTCTGATTTAATTTGCATGATATAGATACCGGATGGAAGTGTCGAACAATCAATCTGATTTTGATAATTATCAGGAAGCGTTGAATAGACTAACTTTCCGGTGATGTCTGTTATCTGTATTGCTGTAATGCGTTCATCAGACCTGAGCTGTAAGATATTATTTACAGGATTTGGAAATACTTGCAGATTTTGTATTTCACTTTGTTTATAACCCAATGAAATAAAGCTGACTGTTGTTGAAGACCCGGCTATGTTTTTCTTGTTGCCATGATTATCAATAGCCTGTGCCATATTCACATTAAACGTATAAACATACGATGAAGAGTTTCGCAATTGACGTCCGAAAATATCGCCTTCTGTAATAAATTTTATTCTGCCAATTCGCCCGTTACCACTTCTGTTTAAGCCGTTCGTCCGTACCATACTCACATCCACACGATGAAATTGAGGTATATTTTTGTAGAATAAAATAACAGGTTCGTTGCTCACAAACCAGGAGTTATTATCTAAATCAACAGCAACTGAAAAACAAGAATCATAAAATGATTCAGGATATTCTACAGAAAATGCAAGACCATAAGAACTGTCAATCGTAGTAACGGAACTGACATTGATATCTCCCACTATTTGCGCACCGGCACAAGTACCATTTGCAATGATGATGGGCAAGGTATCGAATGATAAAGTAACCTGTGGCAGCGAATCCAACTGAGCATCACGGTGATTAAATACATTTTCTGCTCGTTCGATGTAATTATTATAAATTACAACCGCATCCTGCGCATTTATGATACTGTCTCCGTTGCAGTCGGCAAATTTATCATTATAACCATAATAGTGTGTCGTTTGCCAATCTGGAGATGGTTGTAAAGTATAAGCTGAAGTGGAATTAGGCCGACGTAAGCCCAGCCTTCCATAACTTAAACCTATAGCAAACACATCGAAATTATTAACGGTCATATCGTGATCGGCATCACCGGGAAGTACACAGGTAACGGAGTCGCAAGTATTGTTTTGGAAATTGAGATTTATACATTGTGTCTTTTCACACCCGCTAAAATTAGAATTGTTTACCTTCAAACAAACTGTACGAGGACTATTATCCGGATAAATATGATGATTTGATGTTCCAAATGTGCCATCACCATAGTCAATTTGATACGAAGTATATCCATCCATAGTAAGATAGAATGCAGCACCAAAAGAGTCAGCATTTTGATTTGTAGAAAATGAAAAATCGTAAATAATTGCCGGACAAGTATCTATCTGAATATTAACCGTTTTGCAGATAAATGTATCACAAGGGACATTCAAATCAGAAGTATCAACTATATGCATGCAAATTTCTTTTAATCCCGGAGCATTAAATGAAATATCATTATCATATTGCCATCTACCAGAGCTGTCAAATATAAATTGATAGCTGTGCCAATTTGAATTGATATTACTTAAATAGGCGTGATTTCCTAAAGTCGATATATCAAAATTGGAATTGCTGAAATTGCAATGCTGCGCATTTCCTGAATAATTAAATGCAACTAAAAACAAGAGTACTAAAATCGCTTTTGATACGTTCCATCTAATTTTACTAATTAAGGATATGTTTTTCATAAAACTAATTTTAAATGTACAATTCTTTACGATACAAATTTGAATATTCTTTTGCATTGAAAATAGTACAAATTTTCATTATTATTCTAAACTTTAGACTTATTTAATTTGCTAATTAGTTGTAAATCAAAATTCTAATGCATATTTTTATCTAATTTTATTCTGATGAAAAATACGAAGGTTTATACTTGGCTGAAAAATTGTTCTAATCAGCAATTAGCCCAATTACATATTCTACTCAATACTCCGGAAACAAAACGAGAATTAGTCGATTTGTATTTGGGTTTTGTCAGGCATTTGCATGAAGACTATCCTAAAGAAAAATTATATACGGAAGTTTTCAAAGAAAAGAAATTCAACGGCAACAAATTTCGCAAAGCCTGCCATGAATTGCTGAAATTAGCAGAACAAAAAATTGTATGTCTTTATCTTGATGAGCATCCGTACTTGCAGGATAATTTGCGTTTGCAATTTTACAGCTGTAATGGCTGGACGGAACATTATGCTGATTTATTTGCTGAAATTAAACTTACTGAACAAAAACATTTTGAATGTTTTAGTTTTGCCTATCTTGATTATATGCATGGGATTATCAATCCGCAAAAATCGAATGCACAAAACATAAAAATCTATTCTGATTCGCTCGATCATTTTTATCTCTTAGAGAAAATGAAATTAATTTGTCATGCTCAAAATGAAAGTCATTTTACAAAATTTTCATATCAGCCTGATTTTACTGCTGTGTTGTTACCAATCATTCAAAATAAAATCCATACAGATGCATTGCTCCATTGCTATTATCTGTCGTATCTGATGTTGCTGCATACAAATAAGGAACATGCATATTTCGAAATCAAACAGCAAATGGCGCAAACGCAAATTCCCCTTGCCGATAAGAAAATAATTTTTCAATACTTAATCAATTTCTGCATCATCCGGATAAATAAAAGTGAACAGCAATTTGAACGCGAATTGTTTGAAGTTTTTAAGTTGTATTATTCAACAATTTCAGAAAATGAAATCTCGCCCTTCCGATTCAAAAATGTTATCAATCTCTCACTCAAACTCAAAGAATACGATTATGCCGATTATTTTAATTCCACATATGGCAACTATTTGGATAGCAGTATCAGGGAGTCTACAGTCTTGTTTAATCAAGCTAAAATTGCTTTTGAAAAAAAACAGTATGACAAGACACTTTCTCTATTGAATAAAGCATATTTCGGCGATTTAACTTTTAATCTCAGTTCAAAAATATTGCTTACCAAAGCATTTTACGAACAAAAGGAAATGCAGTTCTTAGAGAGTTTTCTTGAAAGTTTCAGAATTTATATTTTACGAAATAAAGCCATGAATGCTGACAATAAAAAACTACATCAGGAATTTATCAAGTTGATACGGCAATTAATGAAAAAAGAATACGCCGGAAAAAAGCAAACGGAAGCTTTTAAACAAAAAATAAATTCCATTCCCAATCTGCCAGATAAAGCCTGGATTTTGGAGAAAGTGGAAGAGTTGTGATGAGATAGAGCCGAAATGTGAGTAGTGAGTATTGGGTTTGGACTATAGGGTAATGAGTATGATAAGGATAAAGTATAATTATTAAATTAATTCTGCCTGCTTACAACTTACTACTTACACCTTACTACTTATTACATACTACTTATTACATACTACTTTCTGCTAACAATCTTCACTAACAGTTCTTTAAGTAAGTCTGTGGAAGTGGCATTGTCTGTAGCATATAATCCTTTTGCTTTGGCATCATACTCGCACAGGTAACTCAATATTCTTTGGGTTTCATCCTTTGAATATACTTTCGAGGCAAACTTATATTCATCCGGAATCCATTTGCCGCCAAAGCCCATTTGAAGAGAAGCAGATGAGGTGTCTTTAGCGTTCAGCATAATAAGTAATCTTGCAAATAAATTATACATATAAGCCAGGATAGCAACGATGGGACCTGCTTTTGGATTTTTTTCAAAATACAGCACCATTTTCATCGCTTTATGGAAATCGCGTTGCGCAATAGCACGATTGAATTCTGTCATGTTGTATTCTTTGGATATGCCAATGTATTTTTCAATGATCTCCGGCGTGATTTCAGCATTGTCAGGCAACATCACCGAAAGTTTGTCCATCTCGTTGGCAATTCGCGATAAGTCATTGCCTAAGTTTTCTGCCAGTACTTGCGCCGTAGAAAGTTGAATTTTATAGTTGCGTTTATTTTTTACATACCCTGCAATCCAGTCCGCCAGCTTTTCTTCACTCACTTTATTCGACTCGAAATATTCGGTATGTTTAGAGAGTGATTTGTAAAAATTGGTTCGCTTATCCGGTAATTTGTTTTTGTGTGAAAAAATAAGCACCGTAGAATCTACAGGTTTTTGGATATATTTTTCAATAAGCTCCCAGTCTTTGGCTTTAAACTCTTGTGCTTCGCGTACAATAACTAATCTTCTATCGGCAAACGAAGGATATTGTTTGGCTTCGTTCAGTACTTGAATCGGGTCGGCATCTTTGCCATAAAAGATCGCCTGATTGAAATCGCGTTCATGGTCCTGAAGCGCATTTTTTTCTATGAAATTTTCAATCAAATCAATGTAATAAGCTTCTTCGCCGGCAAGAAAATATACCGGTTTGAATTTTTTAGCATGCAAATCTTTCCAAATCGTTTCTAAGGTAACAGCCAATGTCGTATTTTTGTGCGTGCAAAATACTGCGTTTAGATTAAAAAAAGTGGATGACAAGACTTTCATTTTCGACATTGTTCGGAAAAAGTGGATAGTTTTTACCCCCGAAGAGCAAGTAAGGCAGTATTGCATCCGCTATTTGACTGCTACAGTGCTTGTACCATTATCGTTTATTTCTGTTGAAAAAAGTCTGACTATCAACGGACTGAAAAAAAGGTATGATATTGTAGTCTATAATAAAATGCTGAAGCCTGTTTTGCTTGCCGAGTGTAAAGCGGAAACAGAAGTTCTCGATGAAAAAGTGTGCAAGCAAATTGCCATTTATAATTTGCAGTTGCAAGTGCCTTATTTGTGGATAAGCAATGGCATTAAGAATTATTATTTTGAAATGAGCGGAAACTCGATAAAAGCAATTAATACTTTGCCAGATTTTGCCAGAATGTGTTTAGAATGGCTACCTGGATAGTTTCGCCATATAAAAACCATCACTAGGATAGTGTGCCGGGTTTGTTTTTATTTCTGCCGCAAGTTTAAAAGCAGTTTTATTTTCCAGAAATCGTTGAATTTGGTTTTCATTTTCTTGTGGCAAAATACTGCAAGTGGCATAAAGCATAGTTCCGTTTTTGTTGAGCAATTTACTTGCATCTTGCAATAATGTTTGTTGAATTTGGCAATAATTTTCGATATCGCTAATGCTTAATTTCCATTTGATATCCGGGCTCCTTTTTAAAGTGCCTAATCCGCTGCATGGCGCATCAATTAAGATAAAATCAAAACGATTTGTCCTGTTTTTTATTGATGAAAAATCAGTAACTTCTACATTTTTACATCCTGCATGTTGTATTCTTTTTTGTAATTGTATTAATCTTTTTTCATGAAAATCCGTAGCGATAATTTTACCTTTATTTTTCATCAATGCCGATAAATGCAAGGTTTTTCCACCCGCACCTGCACACATATCCAAAAGCGTGAAATTGCTGAAATCACTGATGTTTTGAAGGGCAAATACGCTTATCAATTGTGAACCTATGTCCTGAAACTCAAAATAGCCATTGGTATAATGAGTGGAGTTTTTAAGCTTGTTTTTAGTCATAATTTCCAGACTGTCTTCCAACAGATAGGGTGAAAAAACGGTTTGACAATCATTGCGAAATGCTATGTTTTCCTTTTCTAATATTTCACTTATTTTTTTCTTTGTAGATTTTAAGGTATTGACTCGCAAATAGACTTTAGCTTGAGTATTAAGCTGCTCAGCAATTGCATACCACGTATTGCCAAGTGCTTG
>CAYVGM010000101.1:0-9267 GCA_964451125.1 uncultured Chitinophagales bacterium | reverse complement strand
GACAACCGGATTTAACGCAGGGGCAACTTTAACTTCAAGTTCAAATATTACAGTATGTTTAACGTTTAACCCAGAACATACTTGGGCTTCAGATATAGATGCACAGTTGATTGCACCAAATGGTGGTATACTTCAACTTACACCGGGAACTGGTACAAATGGAAATGATTTAAACGGAACGTATTGTTTTACTGCATCAGCAGCTACATTATTAGAAAATGGAACAGCTACGGGTGGAAATTTAAATACAGGTAACTATGCTTGGTCAGGAACTTATGCAAATATCGCTAGTACGGTTTTAAATGGATTGTGGCGTTTACAAATAAGAGATAATGGAAGTGGAGATGTAGGTACATTAGCTAGCTGGTCATTACAACTTACCGGACTTGTACCTGGCGGAGCTAGCAGTGCTGCCTATACAGTAATAGGTTCTGGTGCAGCTAGTAGTATCAGCTTCCCTGCTCCACCCGTTCAAGAATCAGAAACGTCTAACTCGTTTACTGTTGCAGACGGTCAGGCATGGAGTGTTCGTTTTGTAGATAATAGTGGTTGTGAATCAGAAATAGGAGGAACCTATAATCAACCTAATTTAGGTGCTTTACAAATTGATACGAATGTATGTGATGGTGCTACAGTTGCATTTTCAACATCTAATCCGATTCCATTATTTTCTCAGTATCGCGTATTATTAGATTTTGATTCCTATCCTCAGGACGTTTCCTGGTTTATTTATGACGGCAATAATCAAGTGGTAGCTAGTGGTGGTGGGTACGGTACTACAGTTGGTGCAGCCACTTACACTACACCTGCAACAATAAACCCAAATAATGGTCCTTATCGTTTTGTACTATACGATGGATTTGACGATGGTTTCGGTTCTGGCGGAGGAAGTACCAATAACGGTGGATTAAATACACTCAATTTTATAAGAGTGGTGGAAGTTCATGCTGATGGAACAGTTGATACACTTTTCAGCCAAAATTATGCATTCTGCACGCCAATATATTGCGTGGGGCCAACTGCTTCTGTCTTTGGGCAATTGGATATTCCTTTGGGTACACCAAACGGTACATTTTCAACAGGTGTGTCTGTTTCGCTTGAAAATAACAGAACTTGCACAGGAACTGCAGTAGCAGGAGCAATTACAATGAACCAAGATGGAACAGGTACGGTGAACACGAATGCCGCCGGAGTGAATGCAGGCTCATCGTATTCAGTCCAGTATCAATATACTGATCAGTATGGTTGCGTTAAACAAATTTGCGGACCGTTAGATGTCTTTCCTAATATTACATTAGCACCAACTGTAAATTGTGCAACTTCACCACCAACGGTTTCTGTAAATGCTACATGTACAGGTTGCAATGCTACTTATGTTGCTGAATATTCTTATAACGGCACAACATCCTGGACAACATCAACAACGGGTAACTTCCAGGATTTATACATTTTTGCTCATGTGAAAAATGTTTCTACAGGAGTAATAGGATGTGAAGTGCAGAGCACTAAATTAGGTACCTGTGCAACGGTATTACCGATAGAATTTATTTATGCAAAGGCTGAGCCGGTAAATAATGAATATATCAAAGTTTCTTGGGCTACGGCTTCTGAATATAATTCAAACAGATTTGATATTTGGCGCAGTGAAGATGGAATTAATTTTGCAAAAGTGGGTACAGTTCCGGCTTCAGGAAATTCTACTCAACAGCGTAATTATTCCTACGATGATTATCGGGTACAAAAGGGCATTACCTATTATTACAAAATCATAGAGGTAGATATGGATAGCAGAGAGCAACACAGTAATGTGGTAAATGCTAAATTAACGATTGATGCATTAGAAGTTACGGGTATTTATCCTAATCCGGTAAAAGAATCGGCTACCATAGAGGTACAAGCTAAAGAAAAAGATAATTTACAGATGATTGTTTATAATGATTTGGGTCAAATTATGCTGCAACAAGATGTGGAACTTAAAGCAGGAACTAATTCAATTGTTGTGGATATGAAGACTTGGGCTAATGGTATTTATTATTTCAACTTGAAAAATGATAATATCAAACCGATTATCAAAAAAGTTTTGAAGAAAGATTGATTTAATAAATAAATGAAATGCCGGACTTTATGTCCGGTATTTTTTTTCAAACAAAAATCTTTTAATCCTTACTTTTGTAATGAAATTTACTTTAATGATACTGATATGAACGTAAATGACGAACTGATAGATAAATTATCAAAACTGGCGAAACTTGATTTTACTACTGCAGAAAGCAAAGCAGAAATAAAAGCAGATTTATCTAAGATTTTAAGTTTTATGGAAAAACTGAATGAACTGAATACAGATAATATAGCACCATTGGTTTATATCAATGAAGAGGTGAATGTAATGCGTACCGACGAAGTGCATTATCCAATCAGCAAATCAGAAGCATTGCAAAATGCCCCTCTGAAAAATGAGGACTATATCAAAGTACCTAAGTTTGTAAAAGGAACAAAATACGAGTAAGCACATGCAAGCGCCTGTAATAGCATTAAATCAAATTACGAGAAAATTTGTTTTGGGAGATGAGATAATCCAAGCTCTGAAAGGAATAGATTTAACTGTCAGCAAAAATGAATATGTAGCCTTGATGGGTCCTTCAGGATCAGGTAAATCTACGTTGATGAATATTTTAGGTTGTTTGGATACTCCCAGCTCCGGTTCTTATTACCTGGATGGCAAAGATGTGAGTAAAGCATCTGATAATGAACTGGCAGAAGTACGCAATAAACAAATCGGTTTTATCTTCCAAACTTTTAATTTAATACCTCGCTTGTCCACTCTGGAAAACGTGGCATTGCCTCTCATATATGCCGGATGGAACAAGAAAGACAGAGATGAACGTGCTATAGAAGTATTACATCAGGTGGGATTGGGCGACAGAATGAAACATAAGCCTAATGAATTGTCCGGCGGACAGCGTCAGCGAGTAGCAGTTGCCCGTGCACTTGTCAATCACCCTTCAATTATCTTGGCAGATGAACCTACTGGAAATCTGGATACAAAAACATCTTATGAAATTATGGCATTGTTTGAAGAAATTCACCAAAACGGAAATACCATAGTAGTTGTAACACATGAAGAAGATATTGCTCTTTATACTCACCGCATTGTAAGGGTGAGAGATGGCTTAATAGAAAGCGATGAACTCAATCAGCATATCAAAAAAATTGCCCATCAGTGAATATGAAATAACTGGATGACGCCTTTTGAAAAAAGCTTAATAGCTATTGATAACAAAATAACTCCAAAAATCTTGCGTAAAATATTAATTCCGGTATCGCCCAGCATTCTTTCAATTTTTGGTATAAAACGTATCACTAAATAAATGACTACAAGATTAATCAATATACCTATGAGTATGGTATAAATATCATATTCAGCTCGTAGCGACAAGAGGGTAGTCAGCGTGCCGGCTCCTGCAATCATTGGGAATGCAACCGGTACAACAGAACTCGTTTTTGCCGAAGACGTAGCTGTTTTAAAAATATCGCGGTTTAAGGTCATTTCCAATCCTACTAAAAAAATCACCACAGAGCCGGCTAAGGAAAACGATGCCACATCAATGCCGATTAATTTCAATAAAGTTTTACCAATAAATAAAAATAAAATCATGATAAATCCGGAAACCAGCGTGGCATATTTTGCATTTACATCTCCAACCTTAGCTCTTATATCCAGTAATACAGGAACAGCACCTAAAATATCGATGATGGCAAATAATATTAGCGTAACAGTTGAAAGCTCTTTTAAACTAAATTCCATAGCACAAAGGTCTGTATTTTATTAAGATATGGCGTGATGTAAGTTTTATACAAAGATTAAATTACATTTTTGAACCAACCCATAAGCTGAAACTAACGTAATTATGTCGGTTTTATCTAAAACAGACGATTAATTAACCCTTAAATGTAAAGTATAGCTTAAAATTATCAACATTATGGGAAATTTCAATCTAACAGTAGTAGGATAAACAAAAAAAAAATCTAAATTTGCATTTTATTACCGAAAACAAGTAAATTAAACAAAATTAACATTATTTTTGTAGATAAATTTAAATCAAAGTCTTTATGAAAAAAAGTATTGTATTATTTAGCGCACTACTTATCTTAATGAGCTCCGTAGCTTTAGGTGCTAAAAAGCCACCAAGAAATAAGAACAGTGCAGTAGGTAACAACCGTTTCAGCATAGGTGTTGGAATGGAAATAGCAGATTATTTTACACCTGCTCTGAAAAAAATGTCATTATTTAAAAAACCGATTAATTTCGGTCCGCGTATCACAGGATGGTACAATCCAAACAGTTCTGTAGCTGTAGGATTATCACTGGCATCACATGCATTCTCTTCTAAAAATACAGACCCAACCTTGCCTGTAATAAATCAATATAACATATTATATGGTGCAGAATTGGCATACAAATTCAATAATGGCTACATTATGAAAGAAGATGCTGCTTTCGCTCCTTATTTGTTTGCCCGCTTACAAGGTTCTTGGGCGCAGGACAAATTCCAACAAAACTATAATGGTTTTGGTATTCCTGTTGGTGCCGGAGTTAATTTCAAAATTGCTAACAATATCGCATTGAATGTAAACGGTGGTTATAATTTCGGAATTAAAAATAACGACAGTCATATTTTCTTAGGTGCTGGCTTAATGGCTGACCTAGGTAAAGGTAAAGATGTAGCTGTTGATACTGTTCCTGTTGTTGTTGAAAAACCTATTGATACAGATGGTGATGGCATTATTGACTTAGATGATGCTTGTCCAACAGTTCCTGGTATAGCTCAATTTAACGGATGCCCTGATACTGACGGTGACGGAATTGAAGACAGTAAAGATGACTGTCCTACAATACCTGGTTTAGCTGAATTTAACGGTTGCCCGGACAGAGACGGTGATGGTATTCCTGATATGAAAGATGCTTGTCCTGATGTAAAAGGTATAGCTCAATTTGGTGGTTGTCCAGATCCTGACAGAGACCATGACGGTATCGTTAATGAAAAAGATAAATGTCCTGATGTACCGGGTTCATTCATCGCTCAAGGTTGTCCTGACAGAGATGGTGACGGTGTTATGGATGATCAAGATAAATGTCCTGATGTTGCTGGTCCTGCTTCTAACCAAGGATGCCCTGAGTTGAAAGAAGAAATCAAGAAAAAATTAGCTTTCGCAGCACGTAATATTCAGTTTGAAACAGGTAAATCTGTAATCAAACCGGTATCATACAAAATCTTAGATGAAGTTGCTTCTATCTTAAATGAGTATCCTTACTATAATGTAAATGTGGATGGTCATACAGACAATGTTGGTGATGATGCCAAAAATATGACATTATCTCAAGCAAGAGCAGAAGCTGCCAGAACTTACTTAATCAATAAAGGTGTTGCTGCCAGCAGAATGGTTGCAACAGGTTATGGCGAAACTAAACCGGTTGCTGACAACAAAACAGCTGCTGGAAGAGCTCAAAACCGTCGCGTAGAATTTAACTTGATTTTCAAATAATCAATTAAAATTTTATAAATTTTTAAGAGTCCGCATTTGCGGACTCTTTTTTTATTATATTTATTGCTAAGATGGATGATTCGAGATTTACTTTTTCACGTGGTGAACGAAACGGTATCCTGCTCTTGGTATTGTTGATAATTCTTAGTGTTTTTGCTAAAAATTATATTGTGCATCTTTTCGTAAAAAAGTCAGCTGCCTCTGCTCAAGAAAAGGAAAACATAATTGCATTGCGGAATCAAATTGCAGAAGCCAAAGACCACTATAATAAGGCTGCTTATTCTCCGAAATATAATACTAATACTTATTCAGAATCAAAAACAAATAATGTACCTGCTGCAGTAAATGAACATAAGCCATTTACGCTGGAAGTGAACAGTGCTACAGCTGAAGAGTATGAAAAGTTATATGGTATTGGAAAAGTTTTGTCAGTCCGTATCGTTACTTTTCGGGATAAATTAGGAGGTTTTTATTCCGTTAACCAGGTAAAAGATGTATTCGGAGTGGAAGACTCTGTTTTCCAGCATTTTAAATCACATCTCACTATCAAACCTAAAGTACCAAAGAAAATTAATATCAACTCAGCAACTTACGAAGAGCTCACGGCTAATCCGTATTTCTTTTCAACCGTAGCCAAGCAAATCATAGGCTATCGCACTAAAGTAAAACCATTTGCAACAGTAGAAGATGTCAAAAATCTATATTTTGTTAAAGATCATCCTGAACACTTTGATAAAATGAAACCGTATATCGAAATTTAATAAGCTGCCCAGCAGTTCGTTTTCTACGAGCAAAATAATTACCTTTGCATAAATTTTAAGTATGAATTTTCAGGTTTCAGAACAACAACAATTAATAGCACAAACAGTAAGAGATTTTGCAGAAAAAAATATCCGTCCGCATGTTATGGAATGGGATGAAGCACAGCATTTCCCGGCTGAAACACTTCACAAATTAGGAGAATTGGGTTTGATGGGTATTTTAATTCCTGAAGAATACGGTGGCGCAGGGTTAGGTTATTTTGAGTATATCACGGCATTAATCGAATTAGGAAAAGTGGACAGTGCACTTACATTATCTGTTGCAGCACATAATTCACTCTGTACTAATCATATTTATAAATTTGCTAACGATGAACAAAGAAAAAGATGGATTCCAAAGCTGGCAACAGGAGAGTGGATAGGTGCATGGGGATTAACAGAACCGAATACCGGCTCTGATGCAGGAAGAATGAAATGTGTAGCAAAAAAAGAAGGTAATGAATGGGTAATTAATGGTACGAAAAATTTTATAACCCATGGCATCAGCGGCAACGTAGCCGTTGTAATTGTCCGTACAGGTGAATTATTAGACAGCCATGGGATGACCGCTTTTGTTGTTGAACGTGGAACGCCTGGATTTAGCGGTGGTAAAAAAGAAAATAAATTAGGTATGCGCTGCTCTGAAACGGCTGAAATGATTTTTGATAATTGCCGTGTCCCCGAAGAAAATATGCTGGGTAAAGAAGGTGAAGGATTTATACAAGCTATGAAAATTTTGGATGGCGGACGGATTTCTATCGCAGCCTTGAGTATCAGTATTGCCGTTGGGGCTTATGAAGCAGCTGTAAAATATGCCAAAGAGAGAGAGCAATTCGGAAAGCCGATTGCTGATTTTCAAGCTATAGGATTTAAATTAACCGATATGGCTACACAAATTGAAGCAGCAAAATTATTGACATTTCAAGCTGCAGATATGATGATGCGCGGAGAAAAAATGACCAAAGAATCAGCATTTGCTAAATACTACGCTTCTGAAATTGCCTGTAAGGTGGCAAACGACGCTGTGCAAGTGTTAGGCGGATATGGATATATTAAAGATTTTCCGGTTGAAAAGTTTTACAGGGATGCCAAACTTTGTACCATCGGCGAAGGCACTTCTGAAATTCAAAAATTAGTGATTAGCAGGGAAATACTGAAAGGAAATATTTAATCCTTTTCTATAGAATTTATATATTTTTCTATTGTACTTGCATAGTACCGATGTTCTAATTGCAATACTTTTTGAGCAATTTGCTGAGGCGTGTCTTCTGCACTTAATCTGGTTTTTTCTTGAGCTAATATTTTCCCGTCATCGTAATGTTCATTGCAGAGATGTATGGTGATTCCGCTTTCTGCTTCTTTGTTTTCCCATACCGCTTGATGTACATGCATACCATGCATACCTTTTCCACCATATTTGGGCAATAAGGCTGGATGTATATTGATGATTTTATCAGGAAAATGCTTTAACAAATAATCGGGGATGAGCCAAAGAAAACCGGCTAAAATGAGATAATCAATTTTGTTTTCCTCAAGCACATCAAGCAAAATTTTACCTTCTTTATATTGTTCTTTATTGAAAATAAAATAAGGGAGATGAAAATCTGCAGCGATCTGATGTGTGCCGGAGTTTTCTTTATTACTCATTAATAGTGCAACTTGAATGTTAGTATGGTCTTTGAAATATGAACAAATTGCACGGGCATTGCTACCACTGCCGGAGAGAAAAATTGCTATGTGCATCATACTTTTATCCATTAAAAAACCGAAAAATAATGTATTTTTGTTGTCCTAGTTAGTTAATAAATGAAGAAAGCAATTATAACCGGAATTACCGGTCAAGACGGGGCTTATTTAGCCGAACTTTTATTGAATAAAGGTTATGAAGTACACGGTATCAAACGCCGAACATCTTTATTTAACACAGACAGAATTGATCATTTATACGAAGATCCGCATATCGAAAATGCACATTTCAAACTGCATTTCGGCGATTTGTCTGACTCAACCAATTTGATTCGCATCATTCAAGACGTGCAACCGGATGAAATCTATAATTTAGGTGCCATGTCGCATGTAAAGGTATCGTTCGATACGCCTGAATATACGGCTAATGTAGATGCTGTAGGCTCACTGCGTTTGCTCGAAGCCATCCGTTTACTGGGCTTGGTGAATAAAACCAAATTGTATCAGGCATCTACCTCGGAATTATATGGCAAAGTACAGGAAATTCCTCAGTCTGAGAAAACTCCGTTCTATCCGCGTTCACCGTATGCAGTAGCAAAAATGTATGCGTATTGGATAACGGTGAATTATCGTGAAGCTTATGGTATTTATGCATGTAATGGCATCTTGTTTAATCACGAATCACCATTGAGAGGAGAGACTTTTGTTACCAGAAAAATTACCAGAGCAGTTTCTAAAATTGCTTTGGGATTACAAGATAAATTATACTTAGGCAACTTGAATGCTAAACGCGACTGGGGACATGCTAAAGACTATGTAGAAGCTATGTATTTGATATTGCAGCAACCCGAACCTGACGATTACGTAATTGCAACCGGAAAGACTACAGAAGTGCGTGAGTTTGTGAAAATGGCATTTAAAGAATTAGGCATTGACGTAGAATTTAAAGGTAGTGGCATTGATGAAAAAGGTTATATCGCTTCTTGTTCAAACCCGGATTACCAGGTAGAAATTGGCAAAGAAGTAGTTGCCATCGATCCGGCTTATTTCCGCCCTACCGAAGTAGATTTGCTGATAGGAGATCCTACCAAATCAAAAACAAAATTAGGTTGGGTACCTAAGCATGATTTAGCTTCTTTGGTGAAAGATATGATGAAAGCTGATATCAAATTATTCGAACGCGATAAATATCTCATTGAAGGCGGACATAAAATATTTAATTACCACGAGTAATTTT
>CAYVGM010000100.1:5914-9278 GCA_964451125.1 uncultured Chitinophagales bacterium | reverse complement strand
AGTATGCTGTTTTATTTCTTTTCCCGGAAAATGATATTCTAATGGCAATAACACGGCTTAAAATTAATGGGAAATAACAGAGATACCTAATAATAATTTTTATTATTTTTTGATATGCTTAATTTTGTCAGATACTCTCTATCTTCACGTTAATAATGACAAAAAAACTGCTCTTTCTGACGCCTACGCTTCCATATCCGCCCGTTAGTGGCGGGGTGATTAAATCTAATAAAACCGTGCGTTTTTTAGCAGAGCACTGTTCCGTTTCCGTTGCCTGTTTTTTGAAAAATGACGACAACTTATACCGGGATGAATTTCTTCGAAGCCTGAATCTCGAAGACGATTACATGGAAGAATTAAATATTCCCCGTTCAGCAAAAAATTTAATCCTCTCTAATCTAAAAGGCATTCCGCTTAATTTATTCCGAAATGCTTCCACATCATTTGCAAAAAAAATAAAAGCGTGGATTCATGATTTTGATGTTGTTTTTTGTGATCACTATGTCATGTTTCAGTATATTCCTGATGATTTTCGCGGCAAAATAGTGTTACACGAGCACAATTGCGAATATCTGATTTGGCAACGATATGCAGATGTAGAGCCCCGGTTTTTCAAACGTTTAGCCTTATTAAACCAAGCCCGGCGCATAAAAAATTATGAAAGACAAATTTGTAATCGTGCAGATGCAATACTTGCAGCACCTAATGATACAGATGAATTGGTGAAAATAGGCGCTGATCGCCGTAAATTTTTTGAAACTTATCATCTTGGTGATGATGCTACTTTAGCATTGCCCGATTTAAAATTTGATTATACAGAAAAAGTATTATTGTATATCGGCACCTTAAGCTGGGAAGCCAATATTGACGGTTTGTTGTGGTTTTACAGAGAAGTTTGGGGCAGGCTGAAACAAAATGAGCCTGATTTAAAACTATATATAATCGGAAAGCATGCTGATAGTCGCCTCTTGGCCTTACACGAGTTGGATAAAGATATCATACTGCCCGGTTTTGTAGAAGATCTCGAACCTTATTTTCAAAAATGCAGGATATTTATCACGCCGTTGCGCTTTGGCAGTGGCATTAAAGTGAAAGTAGTAAACAGCCTTTATCGAGGTATTCCGTGCGTTACTACCTCTATTGGTGTCGAAGGATTAAAAGCTAAGGATGGTAAAGATATCTTAGTCAGAGATAACGCACGGCAACAGGCAGATGCGATTATTGAACTTTTACATAATAAAGCACAATGGGAATCTATCAGTAAAAATGCCCGTACACTGGCAAAAGAATTTTATACATGGGATGCTGTTTTGGAAAATATCCAAAAAGCTGTTGAGTCCTAATTTTTTACAACAAAATTACCACTGATGGTATAATGCGGCTGTCCGGAAGTATTGTTATTGTTTACATTTATTACTCCCTGATAAATTCTGGTACTGGTATCTCTTTGTGTAATGGAAATACTGCCCTGAGTAAGCGGATATCTGACATGACCTGAAGTTTGTTTCTTACTGAAAACGAATAACCCACTGGGCAAATTAGGGATGTAGACACCCACCGTATCTTTAAGTGTAGCAAAGGTTATTGAATCTTGTGTGGTGTAATCTGTTCCGGAAACAAAGAGCACACTATTGACTACAGTATCAGCATATATCTTCAAATGTAGCGAATAACTTGTGTCTCCTGAAACATCAAGATTAATGGTTGACAAACCTGAAGTATCTACGCTTTGATTGCCTGTAGGATTGGGAATTTCTTTATTACCTACCGAACACGAACTGATTCCTGCGAATGCAATACATATCGCTATGAAAATATATACAAAACTATTCTTCATTTTATCAAACAAAAATAAGCTAAATTCTTAAAGTTCGGGCATTTTTATTCACTTTTGTAGTGTATGCTCACTCATTCTATCTATCAGATTTATCCGCGTTCATTTTATGATGCAAATGGAGATGGCATGGGTGATATACAAGGCATTATCCAAAAGCTGAATTATATTTCAGATTTGGGTTTTGAAACCATCTGGATTTCTCCATTTTTTGCTTCTCCACAAAGAGATTTCGGCTATGATATTTCCGACTATTTTTCCATAGCTCCCGTATACGGAACTATGCGGGATGTAGAAGAACTGATTGATGAGGTACACCAACGAAAAATGAAAATCATGTTCGATATGGTGCTTAATCATACTTCTGACGAACATGTCTGGTTTAAAGAATCGGCATCATCGCGTGATAATACTAAAGCTGACTGGTATATCTGGCGAGATAAACCGAATAACTGGAAGAGTATTATCGGCCCGAGCGGATGGCATTATTGTGATAGCAGAAAGCAATATTATTATGCTTCATTCTTGCCCTTTCAGCCTGATTTAAATTATCATAACAAGGAAGTAAAACAACAAATGTGGGAAGTTTGTCGGTTTTGGTTGTCAAAAGGAGTCGATGGTTTCCGGCTTGATATTTTTAATTGTATAATTAAAGACAAACAGTTTAGGGATAATCCGTTTTCATTGTTCCATATTATTCCCAGTGAAGAATATCCGGGAGGCAATTTTCAATTGAGAAAATATTCAGTAAATCAACCTGAAAACTTTGAGCTGGCAAAAGAACTGCGCAAGGTAGCCGATGAATTTTCACCACCAAGAATTCTTCTGGGCGAGGTTTTTGGTACTCAAGAAACAATTAGCCGATATCTTGGCAATAATGATGGCTTACATCTTATTTTCTCGTTTGATATTTTGTTTTTTAAGTTTAAGGCATCGTTCTTTAAAAACATTTTACAGCAGTACGAACAAAATTTTCCGCATCCTAAAATTCCAACTGTCGTATTCAGCAATCATGACCAATGGCGCAGCCAGAAACGACTGAATAATGATTTGGAAAAAGCAAAGCTATTGGCGGTATTGCAAATGACTATTCGAGCTGTACCTGTAATTTATTATGGTGAAGAAATCGGGATGCAAAATGGCGATATTGCAATTCGGGATGCAAGAGACAGTCTGGCAAAATCATACCACTGGATACCGCAATTTGTAGCTAATCAACTTCCTGTAGCAATTAACAGAGATAATTGCAGGACACCTATGCAATGGAATAATGGAAAGCATGCGGGTTTTTCGAGTGCAGAAAAGATATGGCTGCCTGTGAATGCAAATTATACGGAACGAAATGTAGCAAGTATGCAAACCGACAAAGATTCGTTATTATCAGTTTATAAAAAACTGTTGTTTTTGCGTAAAAATGAAAATGCACTTTTACTTGGAAATATGTCCCGGTTGGATATTTTGGATAAATCAATTCTGGTGTACGAAAGAACCCATGAAAAAGAACGGATGAAGATTTATCTCAATTTTTCA
>CAYVGM010000100.1:0-5814 GCA_964451125.1 uncultured Chitinophagales bacterium | reverse complement strand
TATTAATTTTGATTTTTTTAAAATTATATAATACAAAAATCCTGAAAATAAACTAACTTTACTTTTAGCCGGAAAATATGGAAAACGAAAACAAGATACAAGAATATACCTTACAGCTCATAGAAGAAACCGGATTGCGTTTTTCTTCTTTTGAAGAATTCAGAAAATATATCATTGAAAAAATCAACTATTGGATAAACAATGATTTCGAGCATTTGCTGTTTATGTTATATCGTATTGATGTGCATGAAGATAAAGTGCGAAAATTAATGGCAGAACACAAGGGTGAAAATGCTTCTGAGATTATTGCTGATTTAATTATAGAGCGGCAACGGCAAAAAATAGAAACCCGAAAATTATTTAAAGATTTCAAACCTGATGAAGGTGATGAAAGCGAATTGTGGTAGTTACTCGCCAATATCAAAGACATCCGAATCGCCTTTGAAAAATTTTTCTTTTACTTCGCCTACCAGTTCTGTATCAAATATGGCAGGTCGCTCACTGATTTCGTGATAGCAAACCACATCTTCTCCAAAATAATGCACCACCATACTTTTTCTGGTTAAGTTATAGTCTTTTATAGGTTCTGCACCATGCAACAAATTAGCATGCCAGATGAGCAAATCGCCTTTTTTTGGCATATAAATTTCTTTCTTTAATTCAGGATGATTATTTAGCACTTCTTGTACTTTTGCCTCATATTTTTCATTCGCATTCTCATCCAGCAAAAATCTCGTATTATCGTTAGGGTAATCTTCATTATAAATATAAGGCAAATCCTGTGAGCCCGGATAATAAAAAACAGGACCTTGCATATCGCCAATATCTTCCAGCGCAAACCATGCCGCAACCAAATTTCCTTCAGGAAAAGTACTCATGTGTATAGAATCAGAATGTGCTTTCTGCTCACTGCCTTTCATGAAGTTGATAGTCTGGAAAGGGATGGCATTTCGTTCCATGACAAAGTGAAACAATTGCAGTAAGCGCTTGTCTTTGATGACCTTACGGATGGTGTAAGAATGTTTGTAAGCGTTGAAAATTTTGCGTGATGTGTAATTGAATTGCACCTTGTTTTTACCTATCAGTTCGTCCAGTTCAAAATTGATGGTGTTGACGGTTTCTTCATCTAGAAAGTTTTCCCATACGATAAATCCTTCTTTATGCCAGTGCAGCAATTGTTCTTCAATGGCTTCCGGAAAACGAATATATTCGGGGTGATTAAGAATTTCATTATGTCCGACTATTCTGTCCATCCAGGGAGATTTAAGTCGCAGATTTATGAAATCGCGGTGTGAGACTGAATCGTAAATGGATTTTTTAATTTGATATAGATTGTAAAAATGCTTGTTGTGCTCCAGCCCTTTTTTATGAAAGAGATTGTAAATATATTGCAAAAATCGCACCCGCCTCAAGAATCCTTTATACTTTGCTATCCATTTCATTGGTGAGCAAAGGTAAGAAATAGAAAAATACGCTGTATATTTGGATAAGATGAAGCAGGTCAAAAAGCAAAAGAAAACAGGAACGAAAAATAAGATTGTTCAAACAAACACACTTACATCCGGGCAAGTTGATGAAATAAAATTTACTGAGGTTCTGATGCCTGAGTTAGACGAATTGGTAAAAAAGAACCCGAATCGCTTGCTGGGCTGCGGGGGATAATATCACGTATATTTTCAGAATTACACATTTACTGTTATCTTTGAGATATGGATATAGCACAAATCAAAAAACTCATTCAGTTAGTGAATGACAACAATGTGGGTGAATTAAAGGTGGAAGAAGGCGACCTAAAAATCAGCATCAAACACCGAGATTTCATCAAGCAAACAGTAGTTAGCGGTTCATCAGTAGCCGCACCTGCTACCCAGCTCCAGTCGTTGCCAGCTCCATCCAGAGAAGTAAATCAAGAAAAAACAACAGCTGAAAGCTCATCAACTATAGCCATCAAAGCCCCTATGATTGGCACGTTTTACCGCTCCTCATCTCCCGATAAGCCTGCATTTGTGAAAGTAGGTGATGTGATAAAAAAAGGCGATGTCTTATGTATCATTGAAGCTATGAAATTATTTAATGAGATACAAAGTGAAGTATCGGGCAAAATCGTGAAAGTAAATGCAGACAATGCCCAGCCTGTAGAATACGATCAAGTTTTATTTTTAGTAGAACCCAATTAAATTAGCAGATAATCATGTCACGATTTTTGTGGCAAGAAAACTTGTGATTCTGGTAGGATATTTCAACCATGCAGCATATCTGCAAATTCTGTTTTTCTAAAATTCAACAATTTCATTGTAAGATCTTTGTTACATAGCGTGCCACATCTTAAACCGGCATAATCCAAATACGAACTATATTTCCATTTTGCCAAATTATTGCAAGTAATTTCCCGAGGATTTTTATGTATATATACAAAACAAGTAAGTGCAGATTCGTGGAGGGGTGTGTCACGATTTTCGTGGCACACCTGTACTTCCATTTCTTTCGCCTTTGTGTTCTGTTGAAACAAGGAAGCTGATCTGTTTTCTTGTTTGTTGATAGCTTTAGTATATTGACTAAGCATTTGTCTGATTGCTTCACTGAAATTTGTTAGCCCGTTTTTACCAATTCTAATACTATTTTCTGTAGTATAAATTAACAAATGAAAATGGTTTGGCATTAAACAATAGGCTAAGATTTCGCATTGTGGCAGTAAAAGTTTTCTCATTTTTCTAAGAAAGAAAAGATAATTTTCGTCTTTAAAGAAAATAAGTTGCTGATTATTTCCTCTGTTGTAGACATGATATACTTTGTCTTGTTCTAATTTCATAATTTGCTTTTTCGTATTTAGATACATTTTTACCGCATATTCCATAAATTAAGTTTTCAATTCATTATTTTTATAGCAAATTTAATGTTCGATATAAATGTGCCACGAGCATCGTGACACACCACTATCATTTATTATCAGATAAGCAGCATGTTCAAAAAAATCCTCATAGCCAACCGTGGTGAAATCGCCCTTCGTGTTATTCGTACTTGCCATGAAATGGGCATAAAGACTGTAGCAGTTTTTTCTACAGCAGATAAAGACAGTATGCATGTAAAACAGGCAGATGAAGCTTATTGCATCGGTCCTCCGGCGAGTAAAGATTCCTATCTGAAAAAAGAACAAATCATAGAAGCTGCTCTGCTTTCCGGGGCAGACGCCATACATCCTGGCTATGGTTTTTTGGCAGAAAACGAAGTCTTCGCACGACTATGCACTGAAAACAAGATAAAATTTATCGGACCTACTCCTGAGCAGATAGCGGCAATGGGCGATAAGATAACAGCAAAAGAAACTATGCAAAGAGCCAAAGTGCCTGTCATTCCGGGCTCTGAAGGCTTGATTACAGACATTAAAGAGGGCAAAAAATTAGCAAATACTATCGGTTACCCTGTAATCTTGAAAGCAACAGCCGGAGGCGGAGGCAAGGGTATGCGCATCGTGGGACATGAAGAAGAATTTGAATCTAACCTGATGCAGGCACAGGCAGAAGCAGGCAGTGCATTTGGCAATGCAGGGATGTATTTAGAAAAATACATAGAAGAACCAAGACATATCGAAGTTCAGGTGGCCGGAGACCAGTTTGGAAATGCCGCCCATTTTTCAGAACGCGATTGCTCTATACAACGTCGTCATCAGAAATTAGTGGAAGAAAGTCCGAGTCCGTTCGTTGATGAAGCACTTAGAAAAAAACTTGGAGAGGCTGCAGTAAATGCAGTAAAAGCCATAAAATATGAAGGTGTAGGTACTATAGAATTTTTGGTTGACAAACACAAAAAGTTTTATTTCATGGAGATGAACACCCGCATACAGGTGGAACATCCGGTAACAGAAGAAGTGGTAGGTGTGGATCTGATTCGTTTGCAGATAGAGCTGGCAGCAGGCAAAAAATTAGAAAAAGAAGCCTGGCTGCCAACAGGGTGCGCTATGGAATGCCGTATTAATGCCGAGAACCCATATGACAATTTCAAACCATCACCCGGAAAAATAACCAACCTGCAACTCAGTGGAGGTTATGGAGTGCGTATAGATTCCCATATCTATTCAGGATATTCCATTCCGCCATTTTATGATTCGATGATAGCCAAGCTAATTGTACATGGACAAACAAGAGAGGAAGTCATACACCGTATGAAACGAGCCTTACTCGAAATGAAAATAGACGGCATAAAAACAACTATTCCCTTTCACCTGCAACTAATGGAACATGTTGATTTCAAGAGTGGCAATTTTACCACAAAGTTTCTGGAAGATTTTGAAATGGAAGAAGAGTAGGGGGATTGGATAATGTGATAATTAACCGATTAAATTACTTTTCTGTTTTAGGGCAGCTCAACAAAATATAAAAGAAGATTTTAATGCATCGCATCATCACAGATTCAGCAGAATATTTTGTATCTTGTTGGTAATCTATTATGCACTATAAACGAATGCCGATTGAAGTAGAATCACCCGAGGAAATGGGCTATTCTACCATCTTATACAATCTTGCCGAAAGTTCGGTACGCGATGTGTACTTTAAAGATTTGAAACTGGATTTGAACGAATTGTTTCTTTGTTATGGCGAACATCGTGGCGATATCAAACTCCGCAAGGCAATAGTAAAATCAGAAAAAGATCTGAATGAAAACCATGTGTTGGTTTGTCCAAGTGCCGCTACTGCATTATTTATTGTGTCCACCACATTATTAGCTGAAAATGACCACCTGATTGTATTGCGTCCCAATTATGCCACAAATATTGAAACACCACGGGCAATTTCTTGTGAGATGGACATTGTAGATTTATACTTTGAAAACGGATACGCACTTTCCGCTGATGTTATTTTATCCAGGATAAAACAGAATACTAAACTGATAAGTTTAACCACGCCACACAACCCAACCGGAGTGGTTTTGGACGATACTGTAGTAAAAGAAATTATTGACGTGGCACGCTCCAAAAATGTAATTGTTCTGGTAGATGAAACGTATCGCTTCCTTAATTTTCAATCTGATTTGATTCCCTATTACGCGGCTTATGCCGATAACGTGATGTCGGTTTGTTCCCTTTCTAAAGCGCATGGTGTGCCCGGCATACGCACGGGTTGGTTGCTGTGTAAAAATGAGCAATTGATGTATTCCTTTTTGGCAACCAAGGAACAAATTATCATAACGAATTCAGTAGTAGATGAAGCGATAGCCTTGCATATTTTGCAACAAAATGAAACCTATTTACAGCCTATTCATCAGCATATAAAACAAAATTTTAGCATCGTCAGTAATTGGATGCAAAACAATGAAAGACTTAGCTGGACAGTACCAAATGCCGGCGTGGTGGGTTTTCCGCGTATAAAAAATGAGGATAGGTATGATTTGAAATTGTTTTATCAGCTTTTGTATGAAAAGTACAAAACGATGGTTGGCCCCGGACATTGGTTTGAGCAATCCGATGCATGTTTCCGCTTAGGTTTCGGATATCCGTCAAAAGAGGAACTAATACAGGGATTGGAAAATATTGATAATACCTTGCGGGATTCTGTTTTATAAACTATATTTACAGATTGTAAATACTAAATAATGACTAAAAGTATTACCTATACCAGCAAGATGGATACTGCACTCATGGATGAGTTGACAACGTATTCAAAGCGACTTAACAAAAATAAAAAAGAACTGATTGAGGCTGCCCTAAGAAACTATTTCATACAAATAAAAAAACTGCAATATGCAGAGAGCTATAAGCGGGCAAATGCGGATGCAGAAATAAAAGAATGGGCTGATTTGGGTTTGGATGACTATCAGCAA